>JANLSB010000770.1:0-2378 GCA_031362125.1 Lysobacterales bacterium
GCGGTCGCGGCGGTCTCGGTCGGCGTCTATCGCGGCGTGCCGGTGCTGGATCTTGATTACGCCGAAGACAGTGACTGCGACACCGACATGAACGTGGTGATGAACGATGGCGGCGGCTTCATCGAACTACAGGGCACCGCCGAGGGCCATGCGTTCCGCCGCGACGAGTTGGATGCCTTGCTCGGACTGGCCGAGCAGGGCATCACCGAGTTGCTTGCGGCGCAGCGCGCGGCGCTCGCGGGCTGAGCCGGTTTTTTCTGTCGATGAAGCGCCACATCGCCTGCTTCGCGCTGGTCGTCGACGACTACGACCGCGCGATCGCGTACTACACCGATGTGCTCGGCTTCGAACTGCGCGAGGATTCGCCTCGCGAATGCGGTAAACGCTGGGTGGTGGTGGCGCCACCCGCTGCGGAGACCGCGATCCTGCTGGCGCAGGCGTCGAACGACGCCCAGCGTGCGCGGATCGGCGACCAGACCGGCGGCCGGGTCGGTTTCTTTCTGCATACCGACGACTTCCGCCGCGACCAAGCCGCGATGCTTGCGAAAGGCGTGCGATTCGTTGAACAGCCGCGCGAGGAAGATTACGGCATCGTTGCGGTGTTCGAAGATCTCTATGGCAATCGCTGGGATCTTCTTCGGCTCATGGCCGATCAATAGTCGCGGCATCGAATCGTTTATTGTTGTCGTTCCGAACCAATGCGAGGAATCTGTTTTTCTTCTCATCTCCAAAGCGCACAGCAGATCCCTCCACTGGCTTCGCCCGTGTTCGGGATGACAAATGGAAGCTCAACTTCGGATATTTTTTTCAAGACCTAATGAAACTTGTCCTTGCCAGTAGCAACCATGGAAAACTCGCCGAGCTGCGCGACCTGCTCGGCGATGCCGATATCGATCTGCATGCGCAGTCGGAATTCGGCGTCGACGATGCCGAGGAAACGGGTGAGACCTTCGTCGAGAACGCGATTCTCAAGGCGCGCAACGCTGCGCGCGCAACAGGCTTGCCGTCTCTGGGCGACGATTCCGGTCTCTGTGTCGACGCGCTCAACGGTGCACCCGGTCTGTACAGCGCACGCTACTCCGGCGTGCACGGCGACGCTGCCGCGAATATAGCCAAACTGCTGAATGCGCTGCGCGATGTGCCCGATGCGCGGCGCAGCGCGAGATTCGTGTGCGTCCTCGCGATGCTGCGCCATGCCGACGATCCACAGCCGTTGATCGCCGAAGGCGTGTGGGAAGGCCGCATTCTGTTCGCGCCGCGGGGCGCCGGCGGTTTCGGCTACGACCCGGTGTTCTTCGATCCCGAACGCGGCATGGGCGCGGCCGAACTGGACGCCGCACTGAAGAATCGGATCAGTCACCGCGGGCGTGCGCTCACGCAGTTGCGCGAGACATTGCTTGCGGCAGTGCGGCCCGCCTGATGTTGAGTCTGCCTCCGCTTGCTCTCTATGTGCATCTGCCGTGGTGCGTGCGCAAATGCCCGTACTGCGATTTCAATTCGCATGAGGCGCGCGGTGCACTGCCGTTCGATGCCTATGTCGATGCCTTGATCGCCGATCTCGACCACGATCTGCCGCTGGTCTGGGGCCGCACCGTGCAGTCGGTGTTCTTCGTCGGCGGCACGCCGACCCTGTTCCAGCCGGCGGCGATCGATAGATTCCAGCAGGCGGCCAGCGCGCGGCTGCGGTTCGCGCCGGGCTGCGAGATCACGCTCGAGACCAATCCCGGTACCGCCGAACACGGCCGTTTCGAGGACTACCGCAAGGCGGGCGTGAACCGGCTCTCGTTCGGTATCCAGAGCTTCGACGACGGCTGTCTGCAGCGGCTCGGCCGCATCCACGACAGCGGCCAGGCCGAGGCCGCAGTGAAGCTGGCGCAGGATGCCGGCTTCGACAACTTCAATCTCGATCTGATGTACGCGCTGCCCGGGCAAACCCTGTCGATGGCTGAGTACGACCTGCAGCGCGCCTTCGCGCTGCAGCCCGCGCACATCAGCCATTACCAGCTCACGCTGGAGCCGAACACCGTGTTCGCGGCGCGTCCGCCGGGCGGTATTCCCGACGACGATACGGCCTGGGACATGCAGGAGCACTGTCAGGCGCTGTTGGCGGACGCGGGTTTCGCGCAGTACGAGATCAGCGCCTACGCCCGGCCCGGCCGCCAATGCGGGCACAACCTCAACTACTGGAGGTTCGGCGATTACCTCGGGATCGGTGCTGGCGCGCACGGCAAGATCAGCCTGCCTGCGAGCGACGCTGCCCGTGTCCCGGAGGAAGCCCGGGATCGCGTGCTCCGGCGTTGGAAGCACAAACACCCTGCGACCTATCTGGTCCATGCCGGCACAGCGGCCGCCATCGGGGCGGACACCTTCATCGTCCC
>JANLSB010000792.1:0-1753 GCA_031362125.1 Lysobacterales bacterium
CGGCGCGGGCCAGGTGCGGCCGTTGCGCTCGACCTTCCGCGACGCTTCCCAGGTTTTTTCGGCAAGCCGACGAATCGCCGGTTCCAGTTCGTCGATCAGCACGTCTCGCTCGAAAGTATCTTCCGATGAGATGGACTGCACCGGCTGATCGGATTCGACCGGGCGCTCGTCGATTCCCTGCGCGCGTTCGTACAGACGCACGCCGAAGCTGCCGAACGCATGCTGCAGATGCCCGATGTCGATCGCACGCAGATCGCCAACTGTCTTCACACCCAAGGCTTCCAGCTTCTGCTCTGCCACCTTGCCGACACCGGGGATGCAGCCCACCGGCAGCGGCGTGAGGAAGTCGTAGACCTGATGCGGGCGGATCACGAACTGCCCGTCGGGCTTGCGCCAGTCGGATGCGATCTTCGCCAGAAACTTGTTCGGCGCGATCCCCGCAGACGCGGTCAATCGGGTTTCTTCGCGGATCTGCGCGCGGATCGTTTCCGCGATCGCAGTCGCGTTCAGTGCCTCGCCGCTATCGAGCCGGGTCTTCGGCTCGGTGACATCCAGATAGGCCTCGTCCAGAGACAGCGGCTCGATCAGATCGGTATGCCGGGAAAAAATTTCGCGCACCTGTCGCGACACCGCCTTGTAACGCACGAAATCCGGCGGCACGAAAACCGCCTGCGGACACAGCCGCTCCGCGCGCACCGCAGGCATCGCCGACCGCACCCCGAAAGTGCGCGCCTCATACGACGCCGCGCACACCACCGAGCGCGCCCCGCGCCACGCCACCACCACCGGCCTGCCGCGCAGCGATGGATCGTCGCGCTGCTCGACCGACGCGTAGAAGGCGTCCATGTCGATGTGGATGATCTTGCGTGGCGGGGGTGGCATCGTGCGCGTCTGTCGGGTCTCCAAGACTGCCAGCACAACCTATCCACAGTCCAGTGCGGCGACATGGAGAAATATTCCAGCAGGCCGCTGAAAAAATCACCTCATATCGGTTTTTCTGCAGCCTGAGGAATTGCACGCTCAGAGGTAATTCAACGCCGTCGGTCGATCAGGTCGTTTCGTAGGCACCATAGCCGCGCAAGCGTTGATAGCGGCGGTCCAGCAGGCTATCGATAGACATGTCTTCCAGCGTTTGCAGCTGATTCAACAGGATGGCCTTGAGTCGCCGCGCCATCTGTCCGGGGTTGCGATGCGCTCCGCCCACAGGCTCACGTACGACTTTGTCAATCAGACCCAACTGGTGCAGGCGGTTCGCGGTCATCCCCAACTGCTCGGCAGCATACTTGGCATGATCCTGACTCTTCCACAGAATAGAGGCGCAGCCCTCAGGGGTGATCACCGAATAAGTGCTGTACTGGAGCATGTTGGTGATATCGCCCACGCCGATAGCCAGTGCGCCGCCGCTGCCGCCCTCGCCGATGACCGTACAAATGATCGGCACCCGCAGCTCGCTCATCTCCAGCAGATTGCGGGCGATGGCTTCGGATTGGCCGCGCTCCTCGGCATCGATGCCGGGCCATGCGCCCATGGTATCGATGAACGTCAGCAGCGGCAGCTTGAAACGCTCCGCCATCTTCATCAGACGTAGTGCTTTGCGGTAACCCTCGGGTTTGGGCATGCCGAAATTACGTTTGAGCCGGGTCTTGTTGTCGCGTCCTTTTTCATGGCCGATCACCACCATGGAGCGGCCGCCGATGCGCGCCAACCCACCCACGATGGCGCTGTCGTTTGCGAACGCGCGGTCGCCGGCCAG
>JANLSB010000827.1:0-3661 GCA_031362125.1 Lysobacterales bacterium
TCTGGCGCAGCAGCCATTCATCGAAGCGCGCGCGGAAACCCGGCTGCCGCCATTGGCGCGCGAACGCCCACACCGCGACCACAGGAATGGCGACCAGCACGAACCACCAGTCGCGCACGAACATGCCCAAGCCCAGCACAAGCCGCGAGAACATCGGCAATTCGGCATCGAGATTGCTGTACATCTCGTTGAACTGCGGCACCACGTAACCGAGCAGGAACAGCAGCGAGAAGCTCACCATGGTCATCAGGATCGCGGGATAGATCAGCGCATTGATGACGCGACCGCGCAAAGCGCGGCTACGCTCGAGATAGTCGGCGAGGCGCTGCAGGGTGTCGTGCAGGCTGCCGCCGGTTTCGCCGGCGCGCACCATGTTCACGTACAGCCGCGAGAACGCACCGTGCTGACGCTCCAGCGCCACCGATAGCGCGGTACCGCCGCGCACCGCATCGCGGATGTCGAGGATGGTCCGGCGCGCGGCATCGTCCTCCGGCAGTTCCAGCAGGATCGACAGGGCGCGATCGAGCGGCTGGCCGGCACCAAGCAGGGTGGCCAGCTGTTGGGTGAACTGCACCAGACGCCCGCCGCCGAAAGGTTTGGGCTTGAACAGACTGCGCAGGGCCCATTCACCGCCCGCAGCGGCAAGCACCGCTTCCATCGGCAGATGGCCCTGTTCCTGCAGGCGCAGCACCACTTCGGCGTCGCTGCCGGCCTCCATTCGGCCGTCCAGGACTTCGCCGCGGTTATTGAGTGCTTTGTACAGGTAGAGGGGCATGGGATCGGGGACGGCTACGGCGCGGAAAGAAGACCACCCACCCGGGTGGGCTGATGGGGCAGTGGAGCATATCGACCGCTATCGGTGATTAGGAACCCTTGATACGTGAAAGGTTCCCGGATCCACGGGAGTGGCAGGTCATTTCGCCTTTGGTGACAAGATGATGCCTTCGATCAACGTCAGCTGCTGCTGACGCCGCGCGCGTTGGGCGGGATCGCCGCCGGACTCGGACAGAAAACCCTCGAAGCTGGACTGGGCGCACGACAAGGTGCTCAGGCAGATCAGGTTCATCAGGCGCGAACCGCGGGCGCAATCGTAGCCGGCACGACATGCAGCGAGGATCCAGGCCTGTTCGGCGGTAGTTCCCTCGAAGGCCGGGGCCTGCACCGGATCGGGCCATTGGCCATCGAGCTTCGGCAACAGCAGCGACAGCTCGAAAATCGCGTCGGGGTCGCCGCTCGTCCGAGCCTTGTCGATGAAGTACTGGTACTGACTGTGGCTGAGCTTGGGAACGGAGCGGCTGAAATAGCGCATCTCAGAGACGGCATCGCCACTTTTGGCGCTCCTGTGGAGCCAATATTCGGCGAGCGCCGGGTTTTTTGCCGAATCGGCTTGCGCCTGTGCACACAGGCGCACCCTGTCGCGCAGGATTGCGGAGACCGTCGGTTCGAAGCGTGGGCTGCCTTGCGCCAGATTCGACAGCAACAGCAACGTCCTGTTCATGCTGACGTCAAGCATGTGGCAATCTTCATAGACTTCGGAAAGCCGACGCTGGGCCACCTGATCCCCATCGATCGCAGTTTGCCGGATGTCGACATAGCTGGCCTCACGCCAGAGTTCACGCCGACGCGCGATGGACTGCTTGATCCGCTCGGCGCGCTCGGCACGCTGGGCCGGGGACAACGATGTCTCCCGGGCACTCGTATCGGGCGAAGACACCCGATCGCGGCCCAGCCACCACCAGGCGCCGCCAGCACCGATCGCCACGACGGCGGCGCACAGCGCGATCACGACTCCCTTCTTCATCCCCTGCACCTCATGTCTTCATCCCCTGCACCTAATGCCCTGCACCTAATGCCCTGCACCTCATGCTGACCGTCGGCGGAGACCGCTCCACGCATGGCGACGAAGCTCGCGACCGTCGGGCATCACGCATCCTCGGTCACGCGCAGCACTTCCTCGAGCGTGGTCTTGCCTGCCAGCGCTTTGGCGATACCGTCCTCGTACATGGTGCGCATGCCGGACTGTTTGGCCAGCTGCTCGAGCTCGCCCATCCCGGCGTGGCGCATGACCGCGCGCCGGATCTCGTCGTTCATCACCAGGAACTCGATGATGGTGGTGCGGCCTAGATAGCCGGTAGGCGCGATCGCCGAGCCGCGCGGGCGATACAGATAAATCGTGCCTTCCGGCTGATAGCGGCGCAGGCTGAATTTCTCGATCTCTTCGGGCGACGGCTCGTAGCGCTCGGCGTGGATCGGCTCCAGCTTGCGCACCAGACGCTGGGCGAGGATGCCGTTGATGGTCGAGGTCAGCAAGTAGTCCTCGACGCCCATGTCCAGCAGACGCGTGATGCCGCCAGATGCGTTGTTCGTATGCAGGGTACTGAGCACAAGATGGCCGGTAAGTGCCGATTGGATCGCGATCTTGCAGGTCTCCAGATCGCGCATTTCTCCGATCATGATGATGTCTGGGTCCTGGCGCACGATGCTGCGCAGGGCGTGGGCGAAATCCAGCCCGATCTGCGGCTTGGCCTGGATCTGGTTGATGCCCTCGATCTGGTATTCGACCGGATCCTCGACGGTGATGATCTTCACGTCTGGCGTATTGAGTTTGGACAACGCGGTGTAGAGCGTGGTGGTCTTGCCCGAGCCGGTAGGACCGGTGACCAGCAGGATTCCGTGCGGCTGCTTCAACACTTGCTGGAACTGTGGAAGGAAGTCGTCGGTGAAACCGAGCTTGTGGAAATCGAAGACCACGGTCTCGCGATCCAGCAGACGCATCACCACCGATTCGCCGTGTGCGGTCGGCACCGTGCTCACGCGCAGATCCAGCTCCTTGCCCTGTACCCGCAGCATGATCCGGCCGTCCTGCGGCAGTCGGCGCTCGGCGATATTGAGCTTGGCCATGATCTTCACGCGCGAGATCACGGCAGCGGTGAGATTCGCCGGTGGGCTTTCGCCCTCCTCCAGCACGCCGTCGATGCGGTAACGCACCTTGAGCCGGTTCTCGAACGGTTCGATGTGGATGTCCGAGGCGCGCAGCTCGACCGCACGCTGGATGATCAGGTTCACCAACCGGATGACCGGCGCTTCGGAAGCAAGGTCGCGGAGGTGCTCGACATCGTCGACATCGCCGGTTTCGCCTTCGGCGGTCTCGACGATCGCGCCCATCGCGCTGCGGCCCTGGCCGTGCCACCGCTCGATCAGGTCGCCGATCTCCGAGCGCAGCCCGACCAGCGGCCGCACCTCGCGCCGGCTGGCGAGCCGGATCGCATCGAGGGTGTAAGGATCCTGCGGGTCGGCCATCAGCACGGCAACATGCGCATCGCTCTCGCCGACCGGCACCGCCGCGAACTGCTTCATGAATTTGAGGCTCAGATCGACGCCTTCCGGCGGCAGGTCTGGCAACTCCTTGATCGCCATCAGCGGCAGCCCCAGTACTTCGGCACAGGCCTCGGCGTGATCGCGTTCGGACACCAGGCCAAGGCGGGAGATCAACGCCAGCAGCTCGCCGCCGGTTTCCTCCTGCAGGCGCTGGGCGCGCACGAGGTCGGCCTCTTTCAACCGCCCCTTCTCGATCAGCGCGGCAACAATCCGCTCTCCGTCGGTGGCCGGCGGCAAGGGGATCTGGTCTTCGGTTGGCTGCATGACTGCGTTCACTCGTCCT
>JANLSB010000854.1:0-2125 GCA_031362125.1 Lysobacterales bacterium
CCCACCGGCAATCTCGATTCGCGCACCTCCGCCGAAATCATGGCCCTGTTCGATCAGCTCCATGCGAATGGTCAGACCGTGGTGGTGGTGACGCACGAACCCGATATCGCCGCGCATTGCCACCGCACCATCCGCGTCAGCGACGGCCGCATCGTCGAAGACACCCGCCGAACCGCATCCGCCGGGGCGCACTGATGTCCGCTTTTCTCGAAGCTTTCCGCGCCGCGCTGACCAGCCTGTCCGGGCACCGCATGCGCAGTTTTCTGACCACGCTGGGTATCCTGATCGGCACCGCCTCGGTGATCGCGGTCGTGTCGCTGGTGCAGGGGTTTTCCAACTCGATCAAGAACCAGTTTTCCGATCTGGGCGGCAACGCATTGACCCTGCGTGCGGTGAACGACAACGAGAATTTCCGCACCGGCAAGATCAACAACATCACCTTCGACGACATCGAAGTGCTGCGCTACCGGTTGAAAGGGGTGAAAGAAGTCGCGCCGATCATGGTGGTCAATGCCGCCGGCGCCAGCTACAAGGGTCGCACCACCACGCCGCAGGTGCAGGCCACTACCGCCGACTATTCGGCGGTCAACAACCGCTTTCCGATGTTCGGCCGATTCATCGTCGACAGCGACGACAAGGGCCACCGCCGCGTGGCCGTGATCGGCACTGAGCTGCGCGATAACCTGAAGATGCCCGAAAACCCGGTCGGCGAATATTTCACCATCGGTCGCGAGTGGTTCAAGGTGATCGGCGTGATGGAAAAACAGGGCGAAATCTTCGGTTTCAGCCAGGACAACTATGCGGTGATTCCCTTCGACGTGGGCCGCGCGATGATGGGCAACAGCACCGAGCCGATGATCGCCGCCACTTTCACCGTGGCCGGGCTGGAGCAGGTGGAGGCGGTGCGCGACCGCGCCAAGCGTGCGATCCGCCAGTCGCGCGGCATCGCCGCCGGCAAGGACGACGATTTCAAGATCGAAGCCGCGGATTCGTTCCTCAAGCAGTTCAACGAGATCACCGCCACCGCCACCGCCGTGCTGGGCGGCATCGTCGGCATCTCGCTGCTGGTCGGCGGCATCGGCATCATGAACATCATGCTGGTGTCGGTGACCGAGCGCACCCGCGAGATCGGCATCCTCAAGGCGCTGGGCGCGACCCGCCGCGACATCCTGGTGCAGTTCCTGCTAGAAGCCGGTCTGCTGGCGCTGCTGGGTGGCCTGATCGGTATCGCGCTGGGCTTCGCCATCGCGCTCACCGTGTCCGCATTGGTGCCCGGCGTGCCGCCGGCCTCGGTGCCGCTGTGGGCGGTGTTCGCCGCCGCAGGTTTCTCCGCGCTGGTTGGCGTGGTGTTCGGGATCATGCCGGCATCGAAGGCCGCGGGGTTGGATCCGATCGAGGCGTTGCGTTACGAGTGAGCCATCGTGCTGTCATCCCGGGCCGAAGGCGAGGGACCTGCTTATGACGAATACCGCGATTTCGAAGCCCGGTTGCGCGCGAAGCGCGTAGCCGGGATGGGTGACATGGATTTCGATGACACGGAACTCGATGACATGGAACTCGATGACATGGATCTCGATGTGGGAAAACCCGGGTCAGATTGAATTTTCCAACGCCGAATGTCTTCGTCGAGACTCGTGCTCGCCGTCCAACGTCATTGCTGCCGGCCACCAACGGCTAGCAGTGCGCCAAGGCAGCGCCCTATAAGCACAAACGAGGTCAGCTTGCGTTTCGCTGGCGCCGTCCGCGCGCGAGAAGGAACCAGGCGACCAATCCGAGAACGGGGTCGAGTACGCCAAACGTCAGCATGAAGTGCGGGAAGACCCCGGACATAGCGGTGGGGATGAGGACCAGCGGCACGAGCACGATTCGATCCAGGACCGTTGATGCCACGAATTGCCTTCCGCCAGATCGACCGCCAAATATGTAGAACCACCCAAGGACCGCGACAATCATGCCCAGTACGCGGATGAGTGCTTCTTCGCGTCCCTGAAAAGCGGGATCGAGGAACAAGGTCTGGACCGCTCCTGGCCACGCCAACACCAGCAGGCCAGTCCCCATGTAGAAGACGCCACAGACTGATGTGAATTTTGATGCTGATGAGAGATTCGAGGGCGCTTCAAGGAGG
>JANLSB010000011.1:0-8318 GCA_031362125.1 Lysobacterales bacterium
TGGCTGCTCTTGCTGCGGGTGGCCATGGGGAAGATTACGGGAGCGGACGCGGAATAGAGGCAGGACCGGAGGAATCGGGCGAGTTGCCGGCCATGATACCCTGCGCGCCAGTCTCCACCCGCCTTCCAAAGCCCCTCTTCCGCATGTCGATCGCACTCACCAACGCACAGAACCGGTTCCTCCGCGGTCAGGCCCACGGCCTGAAGGCGATGCTGCAGATCGGGGCCAAGGGCCTCACCGACGCCGTGATCGCCGAAGTGGACGCCGCACTGGAGCATCACGAGCTGATCAAGGTGAAGGTCGCCGCCGCAGATCGTGATGCCCGCGACGCGATGGTCTCGGATCTGGTCGGGCGCTGTGAAGCGGCGCTGGTGCAGCGCATCGGCAATGTCGCCATCCTCTACCGTCCAAGCACGGACCATCGGCAGATCGTGCTGCCGCGGGGCTGAAAATCGTCGTCGTATGCATCTGCATCTCGAACGCCCCGATTACGAATTCTTCCTGCGCGGCGCCGACGGCGCTGGCGCGTTGGTCAATGAACGGCGGTTGACCGCGAGTTTCATTCTCTCTCCGCATCGTCTGATCGAAGACTGGCCCGTACGCGCTGTCGCCGCGATGGTGCCGACCGATCTCGACGCCCTGTTCGCAATGCAGCCGGAACTGATCCTGCTCGGCTGCGGCGCAACCCAGGTGTTCCCGCCAGCCGCGACGATGGCCGCCTGCCTGTCGCGCGGTATCGGTCTTGAATCCATGATCAATCCGGCCGCAGCGCGCACCTTCAACGTGCTCGCAAGCGAAGGCCGGCGCGTGGTTGCGGGTTTCGCGCTGAGCGGCTGAGCGTGGCCATTTCGCGCAGGTCGATCATCGCTGCTGCCGTGCTCGCAGCACTGCTGGCATCCTGCATCACCGCGCCGTCCTCGCCAGAGACGCGATACGAGCGCTGGCTCGCGGCAGGTCATCGGTCCGAAGCCGAACGCTATCGCGTTTTTATGCAGAACGACCGCGTCGCTGATCTCGTACCGATGCACGCGCTATCGCGCACCTCACGCAGTTGGCGTCTCTGCATGAACGACGAATTCGCGACACCGCCGCCCGAACTCTGGCAGAACATGCCACCGACGCTGCGCGTGGTGGCGCAACTGCGCGATGCCGGCATCATCGATCCCACGCTTGCGCGCTCGGTGTATCGCAGTGAAGCGGTGAATGCCTGCGCAGGCGGTAGCGCCGGCAGCAAGCACCGCGAAAACCGGGCGATCGACTTCGATCTGCCGCCGAATCCCGACAACGTCGCACGACTCTGCGAACTCTGGCGCGAGCAAGGGCCTGCGCTGAATCTGGGGCTCGGCTTCTATACGCCGACCGCGATCCACATCGACACCGCGGGTTTGACCAGCCGTTCGGCTGTTGAATGCCCGCACGTGGGGCAGCGATCATCATCGCGCCACGTCGCTGTGCCTCAATGTGACGCCTTTGTAGGGGCGACGGTTTTCAACAGCCGTGTGGCTGGCAAGTCGCGAGCCCCCGCTTTTTTGTAGGAGCGACGGAAGTCGCGACACGCTACTGAAATTCTTTCCGCAGTCCGTCGCGACTTCCGTCGCCTTCGCGCTCATCACCCAGAAAACCGAATACCGGGCCCGGACATCCAATGAGGGTTGCCGCGCGACATAGAAGCTCCTGCAAGAGCTTTCTCGGGTTGGGCAGCGGGCTGGTTTTCAACAGCCGGACGGTTGGTCAGCCCGCTCTACCGGACATCAACGCTTCGGCAATGCCGACAACGGATCCTGCGGCTTGCCGTTGTAGCGGGCGAATCGGCGCCGCGTGCAGTCCGCAGGACTGCGCGCCGATGAGCGCCCGGCGCGCTGCGCCGGGTCGGGGATCCGCCCCGAAGACCCCGGAGCGCTAACGCTTCGGCAATGCCGACAACGGATCCTGCGGCTTGCCGTTGTAGCGGATCTCGAAATGCAGCATGTCGCGAGATGCGCCGCTGCGGCCCATCTCGGCGATCTGCTCGCCTGCCTTCACGCGCTGACCCTCGTTGACCAGGCGCGCGCGGTTGTGGCCATAGGCCGACAGCCACTGTTCGCTGTGCTTGACGATGATGAGTTCGCCGTAGCCGACAAGGCCGGCGCCGGAGTACACGACCACACCATCGGCGGCGGCGCGCACGGGGGATCCGCTTTTGCCCGCGATATCGATGCCCTGACGGGTCGGGTCGCCCGCAGCGAAGCGTTCGACAATGGCTCCGTCCGCAGGCCAGCGCCAGTCGAATGTAGCTTCCGGCGGCGGCGCGGGAGGTTGCACCGGCGGCTTCTGTGGGATTACCGGAGGGGGTGTCGACCCGACCGGCGGCCGTGTCGCTGGTGGCTTTGCCGGTGTGGGCGTGCCGGCCAAGCGCGGCGGATCGGTGCGCCGCCGGTCGGGTGCGGTCAGGCGCAGGCGCTGACCGGGATAGATCGTGTACGGCGGCGGGACGCGGTTCCACATCGCCAGATCGAGCGGGCTCACGCCATGCTTGGTCGCGATCCGATACAGCGTGTCGCCCTTGCGGACCTGCGCGCTGGACCCGGGTTTCGGAGCGGAGACCGGTCGCGACACCGGGGGCTTGCCTCGCTGCGGCGTGCGTACGACCGTGGTGTGTGCGCAGGCGCTCAGCAAGGCCAGTGCCGCGAACACGGCGATCAGTGCGCGCAAAGGAATCATCCACCCCTCGCCTTGTAGACCAGGTAGGCGATCGCGACCAGCAGAATGGCCGTCGCGGCCCAGCCGATCGGCTCGACGTAACGATGCAGGGCGCGCTCGGCGCGCTCGCCGCCGATGCGGATCGCGATCGCCACCAGATACACGCGCTTGCCGCGACCGACCGCCATCGCCGCCAGATACGGAATCCACGGCACGCCGACCACGCCCGAGGCCCAGGTGAACACTTTCATCGGAATCGGCGCGAAGCCGCCGGCGACCAGCAGCCAGAACACCGCCCAGGGCGATTCGGCCATCTTGGCTTTGATGGTATCGATGCCCGACTGGATGCCATCCATCATGCCGAGGCTCTCGAACAGCGGGCGCATGATCTCGAACGCATAGTGGCCGAGCAGATAGCCGATGACCGCGCCGGCGATCGAACCGGTCAGACTGAGCGTGGCGAACCACAGCGCGCGTTTGGGCTGCGCCAGCGACATGGGTGCCAGCATCACTTCCGGCGGGACCGGAAAAATGATCGCTTCGATGAAACTCAGACCGGTGAGGAAAGCGGGTGCGCGCGGGTGTCTGGACCATGCGATGGCGCGCTGGTACATGGGTGCGAAGATCTTCATGCAGTGCGCGCACTCATCCGTCGATCATCCCCGACAGCAGCGGCACGAAGATCACCGGCGCCAGGTCACTGCGCTCGATGCTGCCGTCGCCGAGCTTGCGCAGCTTCACCAGCGACTGCCCGCCACTGCCGCCAACCGGCGCGATGAGCGTGCCGCCCGCTGCGAGCTGTTCGCTCAGCGCATCGACCAGCGCCGGCGCTGCGGCGGTGACGATGATAGCGTCGAACGGGCCGTTTTCCGGCCAGCCGATGCGGCCATCGTCGTGCTTGCTGCGGATGTTCAGGCCGAGCGTACGGAAGCGCTTGCGCGCGGTCCGCAGCAGGTCGCCGATCCGTTCGACGGTATGCACTTCCAGCCCCAGCGCCGCGAGAATCGCGGCCTGATAGCCCGAACCGGTGCCGATCTCCAGCACTTTTTTCGGTGCAATGCCGTCTTCGAACAACGCTTCGGTCATCCGCGCGACCACCCACGGCTGCGAGATGGTCTGGCCGTGGCCTATGGGCAACGCGTTGTCCTCGTAGGCGCGCGCGGCCAGCGCTTCATCGACGAACAGATGGCGCGGCACGGTGCGGATCGCGTTGAGGACATTCTCGTCGGCGATGGCCTTGCTGCTGGGCGTGCCTTCGCGCAACCGCTCGATCAGGCGATCGCGGACGCGCTGCGAGGTCATGCCCATGCCGATGGCTTCTGGTTGCAGACGCATGCGCGCGGTCATGCGGCGTCACCGCCGTGCAATCCTGCGGCCAGACCGCCGACCCAACTGGCGACGTGCTCAAGCGCCTGATAGCGGGTGAGGTCGACATGGATCGGCGTGATCGAGATACAGCCGCGGCGCACCGCATCGAAATCGGTGCCGGGGCCGGCGTCCTGTTCGGCGCCGGCGGCGCCGATCCACCACCACTGGCGGCCGCGCGGGTCTTCCTGTGGGGTGCAGGCCTCGGCACGATGGCGATTGCCCAGACGGGTGACCTCGAAGCCGGCGATCTCGTTCCACGGCAGATCGGGCACATTGACGTTGAGAATGGTGTCGGCCGGCAGCGGATCGGCGCGCAGACGGGCGACGATCTCGACCGCAGCGCGTGCCGCGGTCTCATAGTGGAGGCCCTTGTGGTCGGCGGTGACCAGCGACATCGCCACTGCTGGCAGGCCAAGAAAACGGCCCTCCATGGCGGCGGCCACGGTGCCGGAATAGATCACGTCATCGCCGAGGTTGGCGGTGTTGTTGATGCCGGAGACGACGATATCGGGCTCGTGTTCCAGCATCCCGGTGATCGCGACGTGGACACAGTCGGTCGGGGTTCCATGCACGCGCCAAGTGGCGTCGTCCTGACGCACGACGCGGATCGGCATATCGAGGGTCAGCGAATTGCTCGCCCCGGAACGGTCCCGGTCGGGCGCGACCATCAGCACCTCGTGCCCGGCCGCACGCAGGCCAGCGGCGAGGATGCGGATGCCGGGGGCGTCGACACCATCGTCATTGCTGACCAGAATGCGCATGGGTTCAGAGCGTCGCCTTGTCGCGGAAGATGAAGTCCGCGCCATGATACCGGAAGCGCCCTGCCGATCCGCGACGTCGTCCCGCTGCGGGCGCAGTCTGATGTCCCTGCACTTGATTCAGACCCATCTGGTCCGGAAGGCACTCAACACTGCGTGTGCCGTATCGATAAACTGCGGGGCGATGAACGCCCGCAGCCGCAACCCAGATCAAGGCCCTGCCGATGAAGCCGCTGCGGACGTGGACGATGCCGCGTTGTTCCGTTCGGCCATCGGTCCGGTGCGCGAACTGCCGGCAGCAACGGTCGGGCCGCAGAAACCGCGACCGAAGCCGCAGGCGCGGATGCGCGATCGCGACGAGGCCGACGCGCGCAGCGAATTCCAGCGCGCGCTGGATGTATCGCCGTTGCTGGCAGGAGACGTGTCGAGTTACCGGCGCGACAACGTGCCGAGGGGCGTGTTGCAACGCCTGGCGCGCGGGGAGTACGCGGCCCAGGACGAACTGGATCTGCACCACGTCAATGCCGTCACCGCCGAAGCGATGCTGCGCAGGTTCATAAGGGAGGCCTTCGAGTCCGGCATGGGCTGCGTGCGGGTGATCCACGGTAAGGGTCTGAATTCCCCAGACGGCGTGCCGACGATCAAGAATCTGGTCGACCGCGTCCTGCGTCATCGCAGCGACGTTTTGGCCTTCCACTCCGCGCCGACCGCACAAGGAGGCACTGGCGCGGTGTTGGTGCTGCTGGGCCGGCGCTGAGCAGTACCGGTCCAGCCACACTCGGCACTATTGATCTACGTGACGTTTGACCGGCTTGTTGACCCAGCGCACGGTTACACCGCGGCGACGGGCCACGCTTTCGACATAGGACACGTAGGCCGTGTTTTCCTCGATCCTCGGTGCGTATTGCGTGCCCGGCACTGCCGGTTTGGCGGCGGGCGCGGCAGCAACAGCGCTGGAGCCTTCCATGGTCCTGCAGCCCGGAAGCGACAGGCCGGCGATGAGAACAACGAGCAGGCTGATCTTGGCGTTCATCAGAAACCTCCGATAAAACCGCAACGGACGACACGAGCGGAAAGATGCCGCGCGTGTCTACGGCTTATACGCCTGGGGCGGAATCGCGGCATTGCCGGGCTTGGTTTTCCGACAAGCGGTCGGAGGAACCCCGCGTCGCTCAGTACTGGAAAGTCTCGGCGACGACAGTGCCCAGCTCGGCCAGCACCGTGGTGGCGTAGCAACCGGCCGGCAATTCGAAGCGAAGCAGCAAAGTACGGGGTGCCGACCAATCGAATTCCAGCGACTGTGGCCGCAGTCGCAGCGAGCGGCGCTCCTGATCGAGCCCTGCACGCTCCAGGCCGGCGCGCAGCGCCTCGAGTGGTTCGCTCTCCAGCGCCGCCAACTCCAGCGCACGCGCATCGCCCTTGCTTCGCAGATCGCCGCGCCCCCACAGCGGCCCGCTGGGATGGATATCGAACCGCGTCAACCGCTCGGCAAGCACCTCGCTCCACGGCTCTGGGCCGAAAACGCTGCGGCTGCCGTCAAGCACCCAGACTTCGCCGTCAAGGCCGCAATCCCAACACCCCTCACGCACCCGTGCAGCGAGCACCCGGTTGAACAGTTCCGAGCGCGCTGCCGACAAGAGATGGCCGCGCTCCTCACGCGGCACGCGGCGTCCAGCGAACATCGACAGCGCCTTGGAGACATTGTCGCCACCCCGACCGAAACGCTGCTCGCCGAAGTAATTGGGCACACCATGCGCGGCAATCGTGCGCAGCCGTGCTTCGATCGCGGCTGGATCGCCTTCGACATCGCGCAGCGTCAGCACGAATCCGTTTCCGGCCAGCGCACCGCGAGGCAGCTTGCGCGCATGCCATTGCGCCTGGAGCACGCGCAGATCGTCCGATTGCAGCGCATCGATGTCAGGCGCGATCTTCTTCGGAATCCAGACGCTGAAGCGCTGCCGGGCAAGCGCGTGGCGGTCCTTCATCCCGGCGTATCCGATCGCGGATTCGGCGACACCCGCCCATGCGGCGATACGTTTGGCCGCGAATGCGGTGTTCATGCCGCGCTTCACGACGGTCAGCAGCAGATGTTCGCCTGCGCCGCTGGCTTCGAAGGCGTCGATTTCCTCGACCGCGAAGTCTTCCGGCACGCTGCGGATGCGTGCGGCCAGTACGGCTTCGCCGTGCGCGCGCGACTGCATCTTTCCTGTAGCTTCCAGGCTCACGTCCGGACCAACAAACACACCGCCTGGGCCGCAATACCTTCACCACGCCCGGTGAAGCCCAATGTTTCGGTGGTAGTGGCCTTGACGCTGACGGCATCGATGTCGATGCCCAGATCGAGCGCGATCGTCCGCCGCATCGCTTCGGCATGCGGTCCAACCTTGGGGCGTTCACTGATCACGGTGATGTCGACATTGCCCACCATCCAGCCCTGATCTCGGATCAGGTGGTCGCAATGACGCACGAACGCCCGGCTGTCGGCGTCTTTCCACTGCGGATCGGACGGCGGAAAGTGCCGGCCGATGTCGCCCAACGCCAGCGCGCCGAGCAGCGCGTCGCACAGTGCATGCAGGACCACGTCGCCATCGCTGTGCGCAACGATGCCCTGTCCATGTGGCACACGCACACCGCCAAGCATGACGTGATCGCCTTCGCCGAACGCGTGGACGTCGAAGCCCTGGCCAATGCGGATCCTGCTGCTCACGGGAGGATCAACGCCAGCAGCAGGCGCTGCATGTCCAGATGCTTGATCAGGCCCGCGCCGCTGGCGACCACCTGCGGGTTCTGCAACATATCCGCGGCAGCGGAACTACCCAGCGCCTGAAAACTCCTGCCGATCGCATCCGTACCCGACTGTTTCATCGCCGCGCGCAGAGGTCCGGCGCATTGCTCCGCCAGCAACTGCTCGAAGACCTTGGCCGCGTCGCGATCGATCGCGTTGCGCTGCGCGTCATCGATCCGGGTCATCGACGCAATATCCGGATGCTCGGCGATCACCGCGAATACCCATTTCACCAGCACCCGCTTGTCGTTCGCGGACGTCGACTGGATCAGGCATTGGCTCAACGCATCCTGCGCAGAGAGCGGTCGCAGCGGTTTCGGCGCTGTCTGTGGCGTCTGCACCGCTGTCTGCGACTGTGCGGCGAGCGCCTGCCCGGACAGCACAAGACAAACTGCCATCGAAGCCAATGTGCTCAGAATCGAATGTTTCATTGGAACTCCTTTGATCGCCGCGACATCACCGATGCCGATGCGAAAGTATGTATTCGAACCGCGCCAGATCCGCCGGCGTGGTGATCTTGAAATTGTCTTCGTTGCCCTCGATCAACAATGGCCGCAGACCCTGCCGCTCCATCGCCATCGATTCGTCGGTAATGGCCACACCCGCAGCGCGCGCGGCTTCGAGCGCGCGGCTCAACTGCCTCCGCCGGAACAGCTGCGGCGTGAAAGCGCGCCACAGCCGTTCGCGCGATTGGGTGCGATCGATACCGCCGTCGTCGCCGGCCAGCT
>JANLSB010000051.1:0-8607 GCA_031362125.1 Lysobacterales bacterium
GCGGGCGAGGAAGACCTCGCCGCCGAAAAGCCTCTGCATCTGTATTTCCATATTCCGTTCTGCCTGCAGCGCTGCCGATACTGCTTTTTCAAGATCGAGATCCTTTCGGAGTCCTCTTACGCAGTCCGCGAACGTTACGTCAATGCGCTGTGCCGTGAAATCGAGCAGGTCGCGGATACGCACAGACTCCGTGGCCGGACGGTGAAATCGATCTATTTTGGCGGCGGTACGCCCAGCGTGATCCAGCCGGAGCAGTTGGCGCGGATCAAAAAGACCATCGAGCAATGCTTCCGCCTCGACGACCCGGAGTTCGTGTTCGAGATCGAGCCGATCACGCTCAACAACCGGATGATCGATGGATTGGCGGATCTGGGCGTGAACCGCATCAGCTTCGGCATCCAGTCCTTTGACGACCGCGTCGTCGCGCTGACCGGCCGACACGACACCGACGAAAAGAATTCCAGGGCGATCGAACGCGCGCTCAAGACCGGCGCGGTAGTCAACATCGATCTGCTGTCGGGACTGGAAGGCGAAACGAACGAAAGTTGGCAACACTCGATCAATCGCGCCATTTCCCTCGGCGTACACGCGGTCACCGTCTACAAGCTGGAGCTCTACTCGAACGCGCATTACATGAACGATATCCGTCAGGGCAAACTCTCTCTGCCCGATGCGGACCAGGAGATCGCATTCGCCCGCTGGGGGCTCGCACGTCTTCGCGACAGCGGCTATCTGCCGTCCACGTATTTCACCTTCACCCGCGAAGGCAAATATCCGCAACGCCACATCATCAGCCGTTGGCGCGGCGAAGACATGTATGGGTTCGGTGCGTCGGCGTTCGGAACGGTCGCTGGCTATTCCAGGCAGAACCTCAGCGAGATCGATGCCTATCTGGAACGGGTCGAGAACGGACTCAGCCCGACGCAGCGCGTACTTGAAATCACCAGCGCCGACCACATGCTGCGCGATCTCGTCATGGGCCTCAAAACCACCGCGATCGATCTGCGCGAGTACAGGCGCAGACACGGCATGCGTCTGGACTGGGTTCTGGCCGATGATCTGGCCCATCTCGCCGGCGAAGGATTGATCGTGATCAACGACGACACGCTGCGACTGACCGATGAAGGCGTTCTGTACGGCGACTACTGCGGCCGCTATCTCGGTGCAGGCCTGAGGCGCATGTTCTCCGACGACACCCGGCCGATCCGGGCTTGATCGGGATGTTGATCACTCCCGATTTCGTCTTCGTCCACATGCCCAAGACGGGCGGCACCTTCGTCACCGAGATGTTGAGACTCGTATATGGTGCAAAGGCCTTGGAAACAGGTCGGAAACACGGCACCTGCGATGAAATACCGGCGGCCGATCGTGACAAGCCGATACTCTCGGTCATCCGCTCCCCTTTCGACCGCTACGTCTCCCAGTACCACTACGGCTGGTGGAAGACGCATCCGCAGGAATACTGCGCCCCGGCGCTGATCAGGCAACAGTTTCCCGCGTATCCGGACGTCGATTTCGCGGATTTCGTCATGCTCGCGAACCGGCATTTCGTCAACGTGCATCGCGGCATCGCCAACGGCTACCAATCCCCGGAATTGCCGCCGGAGCTGGCGCTTGGATGGCACTCTGAGCAATTCATCCGTTTTTTCTGCCGCGAGCCGCATCGCGCGTTCGCCAGCATCACCGAGCATGATCTGCGGCAGGGGCATTTGAGTGCCTTCGAGTACCCTGTGGAGTTCCTGCGTACCGAGACGCTCAATCGCGACCTCGCCGGCTATCTTCAGCGTCATGGCGTGGAGCAGGACCTGTTGCACGCGGTCGGGGCGCACAGGAGAGTCATGCCGGATCAGGCGCATGAAACCAGAGCGCGACCGGATGCGCACGATTACTACGATCGCAGCCTCGCTGATTTTGTCAGACTCAAGGAAACGTTCCTGTTCAGTCGCTTTCCGGAGTATCGGATGGAGGTGTCATGAACACTGTGATCGACGATGATCGGGTCGCGCTCGTCAGCGGCGGCAATCGCGGTATCGGGCTTGCCGTCTGTGAGGGATTCGCCCGACGAGGCGTGCAGGTATTCATGGGATGTCGGGATCTGGCGGAAGGCATCGCGGCGGTCGAACGACGTCAACTGACGCGCGTGCAACCGATCCAACTGGATGTCTGCTCAGAAGCCTCGATGTCCGCAGCGGTCGACACCATCGCCGATACCTGCGGACATCTGGACCTGCTCGTCAACAATGCCGGCATGTCCGTTGGCGTACGCGACAAACCCAGCGGCGAAAGCATGGCACAGGCGAGGATGACATTCGATGTGAATTTCTTCGGGCCATGGCACCTGATTCAATACGCACTGCCGCTGATGCGCGGACGCGCACAGGCGCACATCATCAATGTCTCCAGCGGACACGGCAGTTCCACCAGAATCGAGGGCAACAATCTTGCCTACCGGAGTTCAAAATCAGCCTTGAACGTGCTGACCCAAGCGATGGCGATGGAACTTGCCGATAGCGGTATCCGCGTCAACTGCATGACCCCAGGCTGGGTCAGAACGAAGCTCGGCGGCGTTGCCGCGCCGCGGTCTCCTGAAGAAGGCGCGGAAACGATTCTGTGGCTGGCGCTGGACGGCGGCGGAGAGACCGGCAAGTTCTACAAGGACAGGGCTGTTTTCCCGTGGTGAAGGCGCCGAACCTGTTCATCATCGGTGCGCCAAGATGCGGAACAACGTCGCTATACGCAGCCCTGAAACAACACCCGGACGTCTATACGTCGGTACTGAAGGAACCGCATTTTTACGCCACCGATTTGCCGGCCCAGCCGCACACCGTCTCGGTTGCGGACGACTATCATCGACTTTTTTCCGCTGCGGGCGATCAGCGCTATCGTGCCGAGGCTTCGGTCTGGTATCTCTACAGTCATCAAGCGCCAGAACTGATATCGAAAGCGCATCCCGATGCGCGCATCGTTCTGCTGCTGAGAAACCCGGTGGATATGCTGATCAGTCTTTACGATCTGTATCTGCGGACTGGAAACGAAGGTGATACGGAGCCCCGGAAGGCGCTTTTCCGCACGGAGCAGGCGCGTTTCGCCGCGACCTATTTCCCGTTTGGATTGCATTATCTCCGCCTGCTGGACATCATCACACCGCTGATGCGGTGGCGCGCTTTTTTTCCGGAGCATCAGATCCGGATTCTGGTGTTCGAAGATATGTACGCAGCACCGGAGGCAGGATTTCGTGACCTCTGCGGATGGCTGGGAATCGATCGGGATATTCCAGTGAGTTTCGATCACCGGCAGGCGCGCGAGGCAGTCAAGGTGCTGGCGATGAAACAGATGCGGGATCTACCGGACCACCTTCGCCGCAAGATGAACCCGAACGCATCCCGACTGCATGCGGGCAAAAGTGAAACCGAAATTCCGGGACAGCTGCGCTTGCGTCTCTACGATACTGCTCGGGCACTGAACGCCGATTTCCCGTCGGCGATCGGCAAGCATTGGCCTGATACGTGGCTTGGACCATCCTGCGCGGCCGGAATTCGCCCACGGCCGGAATGAGTCCGCGCTACTTTCACGCGCGCATCAGAACCGGACCTCGGCACCTCCAAAGCAGGTCCCTGCTGCGTTGAGCAAGCGCCGTCCAAGGCCCCACGCCTACGACATTCGCAGCCTCAGTTGCTGTCGCTGCGGCAAAGATCAGCAGGATCGCTTTCGCATTGACAGCCGGCGGATACGTTATCGCCCACATACGTGGGCTTCAACGCACGTTGTCCACCGAGGGCGTTTCCGATTCCAGCTTGAGCAGCGCGTACTTCACCGCCTCCGGCGAACGCGTGTACGGCGCTAACAGGCGGTAGAACGCCGGCACCACGAACAGCGACAGCAGGGTGGAGAACGCGACGCCGAAAATCACCACGATGCCGATGGTGAAACGGCTGGCGGAGCCCGGCCCGCCAGCGACGACCAGCGGCACCGCACCCATGATCGTCGCAATCGAGGTCATCAGGATCGGGCGCAGGCGCACCGCGCAGGATTCGATGATCGCCTCGCGCACCTCGCGGCCTTCGTCGCGCAATTGATTCGCGAATTCGACGATCAGGATGCCGTTCTTCGCCGCCAGTCCCACCAGCATGACGATGCCGATCTGGCTGAACAGATTGAGCGTGCTGCCCGCTACCCACAGCCCGAGCAGTGCGCCGGCCACGCCCAGCGGCACCGTAAGCATGATCACCAGCGGATGGATGAAGCTCTCGAACTGCGCGGCCAGCACCAGATACACCACCAGCAGCGCCAGCGCGAAGGTGATCAGCACCGCGCTGCCGGCTTTCTGGAATTCTCGCGATTCGCCCTTCCAGTCGACCTGCGCGGTCGCGGGCAATTCCTCGCGCACAACCTGTTCGGCCCAGGCGATGGCATCGCCCATGCGATAGCCCGGCGCCAGTCCGCCGGAGATGGTGATCGCGCGCAATCGATTGAAGCGATTGAGGCTGCCGGCCTCGGCCAGCTCGGTCAGCGTCACCAGATTGGACAGCGGAATCAGTTCGTTGTTGCGGCCACGCACCTGGATCGCGGACAGATCGGCCGGGGTCGCGCGCAGGGCGCGGTCGGCCTGCAGGATCACGTCGTATTCCTCGCCGTTGTCGACGAAAGTGGTGACGCGACGGCTGCCCATCATCGTCTCAAGCGTGCGGCCGATTTCACTGACCGACACGCCCAGATCCGCAGCGCGACCGCGATCGATCACCACCCGCATCTGCGGACGGGTTTCCTTGTAGTCGGAATCGACGGCGAAGAAATTGGGATTCTTTTCCATGCGCGCGAGCACGCGGTCGCGCCACTGCGCGAGTTCGCCGTACTCGGGGCCGCCCAGCACGAGCTGGAACGGCTGGCCGCCGCCGCGGGTCAGCCCGGAACGCACCTGCGGATTGACCCGGATGCCGGGCAGCGCGCCGAGTTCCTTGCGCACCTGCTGGACCACGTCATCGGTGCTGACGTCTCGCTTGTCCCAGTCGTGCAGGAACACGATGGCCTGACCGGTGTGCATCTCTTCGCTTGCGCCGAAACCGCCGGGCACGCGGGTATTCACGCGCTGCATCGGCTTGCCCTCGCCCACCTGCTTGAGCAGCACCTGCTCGACCTGCTTCACCTGACCGACGGTGTAGTCGAAGCCCGCACCTTCCGGGCCCACCACCGACGCGAAAAACACGCCGCGATCTTCCGGCGGAGCCAGTTCGCCCGGCACTATCTTGAACAACACTGCGCTGACTGCAACCGCCAACAACATCAGTGCACCGAACAGCCAGATGCGATCGATGCTGCGTTCGAGCAGTCGACGATAGCTGCGCGATACCCGGTCCAGCACGCGTGCGATGCCAGCATGGAACCGATTCGGTTTTTCGGCGTCGTGCGCGCGCACCAGCTTCGACGACATCATCGGTGTCAGCGTCAGCGCGACCAGCGCGGAGATCGCGACCGCCGCGGCCAACGCCACCGACAGCTCGCGGAACAGCCGGCCGGTGTTGCCTTCGAGCAGAGCGATCGGCAGGAATACCGCCACCAGCACCGCCGTGGTCGAAATCACCGCGAACGCCACCTGCTTGGTGCCGCGTTTGGCGGCGACCAGCGAAGGCTCGCCCAGATCGGCCCGGCGCTGGATGTTTTCCAGCACCACAATGGCGTCGTCCACTACCAGCCCGATGCACAGCACCAATGCGAGCAATGTCAGCAGATTGATCGAGAAGCCGAACGCATAGAGCGCGATGAACGAGGCGATCAGACACACCGGTACCGTCACCGCCGGAATCAGCGCGGCGCGCACGCTGCCTAGGAACAGCCAGATCACCAGCAGAACCAGCGCGATCGCTTCGAACAGCGTCGACCAGACACGCTCGACCGCCGCTTCAATGAACACGGTGCTGTCGAAGGCGACGAAGATGCGGGTGCCCTGCGGCAGGGTTTTCCGGATCCGCTCGGCCTCGGCGCGGGCGGCACGGGCCACGTCGAGACTGTTCGCGGTCGAGGTCTTGATGATGCCGAGACCGACGTTGGGCTCGCCGTTGCTGCGGAAATACGCGCGGCGTTCCGACGAGGCCAGCTCGACTTTGGCGACATCGCCCAGACGCACGACGTAACCGTCGGCGCCCTTGCCCAGCGGAATCTGCGCGAAATCCTCAGGCTTGCGATAGCTGCGCTCCACGCGCAGGGTGAAATCGCGGTCCTGTGATTCGATCCGGCCGGCCGGCAGCTCGATGTTCTCGCTGCGCAGTGCCGCCTCGGCGTCGGCGGCGGTCAGGCCGCGTGCGGCCAACGCATCGCGGTCCAGCCACACCCGCATCGCGTAGCGCTGCTGGCCGCCGACCCGGATCTGCGAGACGCCGTTGAGCGCCGACAGACGATCGACGACGTAGCGCTCGGCGTAATCGGTCAGCTGCAGCGTGTCCATCGCAGTCGAACTCATGTTCAACCACAGGATCACTTCCGAATCGCTGTCGGCTTTCTGGACTTCCGGTGCGTCGGCTTCGTCCGGCAGACGGTCGGCGACGCGGCTGATGGCGTCGCGCACGTCGTTCGCGGCGGCTTCGATATCGCGGTCGAGCGTGAATTCGATGGTGACCGAGGATCGGCCATTGACGCTGCGCGACTGCAGGGTCTCGATACCTTCGATACCGGCCAGCGCATCCTCCAGGACTTGGGTTACACGGGTTTCGACCACACTCGCCGATGCGCCTGAATAGCTCACCGCGACCGACACCACCGGCGGATCGATCGCCGGCAATTCGCGCAGCGTCAGCCGCGCGTACGCCATGATCCCGACCACGATCAGCAGTAGACTCAAAACGGTGGCGAATACCGGGCGTTCGATCGAGACATCGGACAGGCGCATTGCTCAACCCTTCGCCGGCGGAGCGGGCTGGGCAGGCGATACCGCGTCTTCGGCGGCCTGGCCAGCTTCGCTGATCTTGCCGCCGGGACGGAGCTTGCCGGTGCCTTCGACCACGATGCGATCGCCGGCCACAAGGCCTTCGGAGATCTCAACCTTGCCGCTGCGGCGTGCCGCGACGCTCACTTTCACCTGTTCGACGCTGTCATCGGGCTTCACCCGGAACACGAAACTGTCGCGGCCGAGCTGGATCACCGCGATTTCCGGCAGCAGCAGCACCTGGCGCTCGGCGCCCGGCATATCCACCGTCACCAGCATGCCCGGCCGCAGCAGGCGTTTGCCGTTGGCGAAATCCGCACGCACCTGCACCGCGCGGGTGGCGGGATCCAGACGCGCATCGATAGTGGTGACCGCACCGTCGAACCCGCGATCCGGATAGGCAATTGCGCTGCCGCTGAGGCGCTGGCCCGAGCCGACGCGCGATATCTGCGCTTCAGGCAGCGGAAAATCGACGTAGACGCGCGACAGATCGTCGAGTGTGGCGATCGCGACGCCGGGCGTCACCAGCGCACCGGGACTGACCTGACGCAGGCCAAGCACCCCGGAGAACGGCGCACGGATCACCCGGTCGGCCAACTGCGCGCGGATCTGTGCGACCCGCGCCTGAGCGGCATCGCGCGCAGCGCGCTGATTGTCGAGTTGCGCGCGCGCGATCAACTGCTGCTGCGCCAATTCGCTCTGCCGGCGATACAGACGCTCGGCTTCATCAGCCGCAGCCTGCGCCTCCGCCAGCGAGGCCTGCTGCTGGCGATCAGACAGTGTGATCAGCGGATCGCCCGCACGCACCTCCTGGCCGCTGTCGAAATGCACCTTCTGCACGATCTCGCTGACCTTCGCGGTGACTGTCACCGACTCGCGCGCTTTCACCGTACCGATCGCGACGATGCTGTCGGCAAAGGCCTCGGACTGCAGCCGGACGGTGGTCACCGGAGTCGGACGATCGCCGCCCTGTCCAGCACCACCGGCGGGCCCACCGCCTGGACCGCCCGCAGCCTTCTCGCCGCCACCGCAGGCTGCCAGAGCGAGCGATAACGCGCTCGCGACGAGCAGCCACGACAAACGACGAGAACGCCTGCACGACGCTGCCTCTGGCAGGAAATACGAATCGCAGTGGGAGGACGATGTGGCGCGAGGCATTGCGGGGCCCTGTCGAACGGCATGGCGGGATTGTAGCGGCTGGTTGCAATGCCAATACGCGCGGTGCTCGCGAAAGATTCGCTTGCCATGCAAAATCCACTGAAAATCCAGAAGGATTGCAACAAACCATGACCTTCGGCCTATCCAGCGCCATGCTCCTGAATCGAGGCATTCCGATACTGGAGCGCCCATGACCTCAAGCACCGAACGAAGTATTCCCGTCATGGCCACGGACTCGACAACGACGAACGCCGGCACAGGGCCGGCGTTCGTGAAGTTCAACGATGGGAAGCAGGCGCGGATCAGCCGTTCAGCTGTCCCAGCGCCGCCAAACCATTGTCGCGTGCACGCGCGAATACGGTTGCCTGCGCCTTGCCGACATTGTTGACCAGATCCTGCGACCAGATCTTCAGCGCGGCCGACTGCATCGCGCGGCCATACGAGAACGACAGCGGCCACGGATTCGGACCCAACTGGTTCATCGCATTGAGATGCGCGGTGGCGTCCTCGTCGCTCTGGCCGCCGGAGAGGAA
>JANLSB010000522.1:0-11093 GCA_031362125.1 Lysobacterales bacterium
TCAGGCATGTCCGGACTCCGCCGGCGAAGGTGCCGCCGTTGCGCCGCCCGCCTTTTTCCGGTGGTGAAGAATGATCGCCGCCGGCGCATGCTGCGCATCGCCCATCACCACCATCGACGCGCCGGCACGGAAACTGTCGACCAGGCCCTGCGGCATCTCCAGGCGTTCGCTGCTGACCGCGAAGATCAGGGCATCGGCGCGCAAACCGAGACTGGTGACCTCGCCCGGATTGAGCATACGCACTGCGGCACCGGTCAAGCGCCGCTGACGCAGTACAGGCATCAGATCGCCACTGGCGATCCAGGCCTGACTCAGCCAAGCGTGCAGCTCGCTCGCGCTATGTCCTTCGCGCTTGCGCAATTCGAGATAGACCGTCTGCGGGCTATCGTCGGGCAGCAGCCGCATGTACGCACCGTCGCCGAGATGCGTGAACTCCGGGCTATCCCAATCGGTTTTGACCGTCGCCAGCTTGCGCTCAACGAACGCCAGTGCCGCCAGAAACTGCGGTTGGCAATCGTCATGACGGTAGGGATCCATCTTCAAAGGACACGGGTTGCTGCCCAGCGCCGCCATGCGCCCCACGATCTGGGCCATCGCCCACCATGCGTGCTGGGGAGACGACATCGGATCGAACAGGATGGCGTCGATCAGCGGCAGACAGGCTGCGATCTCGCGACCGATGCGCAGTTGCATCCTCCCCACATCGCCCAGCACGGCAAGGACCTCCGGCCCATCGTCTTCGCTGGTGCCGATCAGTTCATGCAGCTTCTTCCACATCTGCTCGCGCAGAGCGGTGAAGTTCGCCTGCAATCCGCGCGTGCCCAGGAAAGCGGAGGCGCCGATACGGAACATCGGTGGGTGATAGCTGGTCAACGACATCGTGCCATAGGCATCGCGGATGATTTCCAGCAGCGGCAGCGCCGCGTATCCATCGGGCACCTTGTCAGCGTACAGCTCGATGCAGAGGCGCTGCCGCTCCACCACCACATCGCCGATGCCGGTCACCTCATCCAGCGTTTCATTGCCCGGCAAACTTTCGTAGCGGCGATGCGAGGTGCGGCTGCCCGTCGATACTCCCGGCTTCGCACCGGCCCGCGGCGGAATGGCGAGAAACACGCGAACCGGCGCAGGCCTTCCGTCGGGGCCGTTCCTGGGCTCTACCTTGAGACTCAGATCTTGACTCGAATTATTGAACGGGAACACCAGCGGTAGACCATCCGGCATCACTGCATCGCATGCGATGACTTTGACCAGTCCGTCGGCCAGCCGCGTGGCGTCCAGTTGCAGGCGCCGCACACCCCAGGCATGCGGCGTCAGGCTCAGCAGACGCTGTTGCATCATGGCCTGCGCATGGATGTCGTTCTGCTGGAAATGCTGCGGAGACAGCAGCATGCCCTCGGACCACTGCACGGCATCGGGCAGGAATTCATGGTCGATCATGCGATGTTCCTTGCTGAGACATTGTTTGCCGGGAGATTGCTCACCGCGACATTGCCGATGACGAAAGGATGCTGTGCGATGTTTGCCATGACCGGTTCCCTCACTGCTCCACGAGCGCGATGGACGTCGCCTGCATGCGCAGGGCCACTTTCTTGTAGGACGTCAATGCGATCACCGGCCAGCCTTCCGGCGCCGCGTAGTTGGCGAACGCGTAGACCGCCAACCCTTTCTTTCTGGTATCGCGGGGCAACTTGACCACGAAACTGGCGCTGGGGGTATCGACTTCCTGGGAGAGCACGCCGATGTCCTTGCCCAGCTCTTTCTCCAATGCATCGCGTTGGCGAAACCAGTCCGGCCCGGTCTTTGGCATCCTGGCGACGGCCGTGCTGCTGTAGATCACCACGATGTCGAGCTGGGTGCTGTTGCCTAGATTCGCGCCGGCTTCGGCGGAAACGCTCAGATTGCGCAGCACCGCATACTCCGGCCCGATGCCGAGCTTGCGCTTGATCGATCCGCAGCCGCTGAGCAGCCACAGCGCAAGCAGCGGCACCAGCAGCAGCGGCTGACAGCGGCGCAGGCCGTTCACGACAGCACCAGCACGCGGAACTGGGTCGGCACCAGACAGATGCCGACCGTGTTGGGCAGGATGCCGTTCTGACCATTGATGGAGGTCATCCGCGACACGAAGACGGCACCGACCAGCAGCTTGAAGCTGCCCAGCATGGAGCGCTTCGGCCCCATACACATGCCCGACGCCACACCGACACCGACATCCGCCGTGCTCAGCACGCTGATCGTGATCAGATTCTCGACCAGACCACCACCGTAGAGCACGTTGAACACGGTCGGGATGTTGGTGATCGAGAAATCGATGTTCACCTCGGGCACCGGCACGATGCCGACGATGCAGACATCCGGAAACCCGAGGCTCATCACGCCGAGATTGTTGTTGGCGAACATGGCTCACCCCATGCTGATGCGTTCGGCGTCGACCTTGATGTCGCGCGCCGCGGTGAGAAGGGCGTCGTTGCCGTGCAGGCGCAGCAGCGCGCGCACATCGAGCAGGTACTGCCCGATCTTGCCGACGTAGTGGCTGGCCTGTTCGACAATCGAATCGGTCACGGTTACGAACAGATTGCGTCCGTTCAACGACAGGGTACCGCCCGCCGCCGTCAACGAGGCTTCGCCGGCGCTGCCCAGATGCAGACTCTCGCTGGCGTGCAGGGCGATGCGCGACTGGCACAGGGCCAGACCGCTCGCGCCGGGCACGCTGAGACGTGCGTGGTCGCCTTCGCCGCGGGCGAGAATATGCAGGACATGACACGGACCATCGGCCGATGTACTGGCAAGGACGCGATCGCCGATCTGCGGTTCGACCAGACAGCTGACCGCACGCAGCGCACGCATGCCGTTGCCGAGCAGGCAACTGCCGTCGTCGAACAGGACCGCGATGCGCGTGTCCGCGAGCGCGACGGGCGCGGCCGCAGCCACCGGCACGGTGGGATCTGCATTCAAGGTGCGCATGGGATGTTCTCCAGTTCCAGGGTGGGCGCTTCGATCTCCAGCAGCGCGGCATTGGTGCCGCGCTGGCCTTTGCGCTGTACGCGGCGCATGCGGACGTCGGTCTGACGGGTGTTGTGGAAGCTGCTGTTCTGCAACTGCACGCGGACGAATTCGCCGCCGCTGATACCGGCATGATCGAAACGGGTGTCGCGCAGATCGCAGTCGGCAAAGCGCACGTCGCGCATCCGGCTCTTCTCCCAGCTGCTCTCGCGCATGGCGCAACGCTCGAAGCGGACATCGTCGATCACGGCGGCATGGAACAGCGCGCCGTGCAGATCGGCGCCGCGTACGCTGCACTTCGCCAGCCGCGCGGACAGGAACATGCCGCGCTGCGCACGCAGTCCATCGAGATTCGCACCCTCGAAATTCACCTGGATACAGCCTGACTCGCCAAGATCGGCGCCGCGCAGGTCGGCGCCGCGCAGATCGCTTTTCTGCAGCTGGCAGCGCAGCAGACGGCTGCCAGCCAGCTGCTGGCCGCGCAGATCGTTGTTCATCAGCGCGCTCAGGCTGGCGTTCAAGCCGCCCAGCGCGGTCTGACGCAGATCGGTATCGCACAACGCGGCCTGATCAAGCACCGCATCGCGCATATCCGTGCCGCCCAGCTTGGCCTGCCACAGCACGCTGCGCTCTAGCCGCACCCCGCGCATGGCGGCATTCGACAGGTCGCAGCCGCTGGCCGCGCTGCGCGCGAGATGCGTGCCCCGCCAGTCGGATGCGGTCAGCACGCAATCGACCAGTACGATCTGCGCGGGCGCGCCGATCGGCATGCGTGCGCCCGCCATCCGGCAGCGCACGAAGGTGGTGTTGGTCAAGATTGCCGCACGCAGATCGACAACGCCCATCTCGCAATCGATGAAACAGGCGTTGGCGAGGTCGCTGCCGTTGAAGTCCGCATCGACGAGGCAGCACTTCTCGAACACCCCGCCGGCCAGCGCTCGGTCGCGCAGCGATACGTGCTGCAGCGACAGTCCGCTCACCGGTCGCGACAGGCGCAGCAGGCGCGCGATGTCGTCCCAGGTGGCGTTCACCGTGGTGCCGGCTGCGGTCGTGGCGGGCTTGTTCATGGCAGCATCACTCATGACAGCCTCGCTGGTTGATTCACCCGTGCGCCGGCCATGCGCGCGCCCTGCATCACGGCTTCGCTCATGTCGGCCTGCACCAATACCGCGCCTTCCAGCCCGGCATCGCTGAAATCGGCCTTGCGGCACAGCGCCTGGAAGAAACTGGCGTTGCTGGCGTCGATCCCGCGCAGCTTGGTGCGCATGAACAGCGAACGGTGCAACTGCGCGCCGCGCATCCGGACGCCAGTCAGATCCGCCTCGCCGAAATCGCAGCTGCTCAGCACCGCGCCGTCCAGACAGGCGCCGGTCAGCGTGCTGCCGCGCCACCCGCATTGCTTGGCGCGCATCAGCGAGAGCTTGCTGTCGCGCCAGTCGGATTTGCCGCCGGCATAGACGGTGTCGAGGGTCGCGCCCTGCCATGAGCTTCCGGCAAGCGTTGCATCCATCAGCACGCTGCGGCTGAGCGTGGCGCCATCGAAGCAGGCCGCCGTGAAGTCCGCCGTGGGCGCAACGCACATATTCCAGCGCGCGCCCACCCAGCGGCTGCGGGCGGCTTTGGCCTGCATCAGCACCGTCCGCGTGAGCTTCGTTTCATCCAGCTGTGCGTCGCTTAAATCGATACGCATCAACAGCGCGCCGTCGAGTTTGGCACCACGCAAATCAGCACCCGGCCAATACGCATCGAAGGCGCGCGCACCGATCAGGATTGCATTGGCGAACGAGGCGCTGCGTGCGGAACTGCCGCAGAGATTCGCGCCCTGCAAACGGCAATCCGAAAAATCGGCATGGTCCAGCAATGCCGCGGTCAAAGCAGCGGCGGACAGATCCGCACCGGCCAGGCACGCACCGGTCAGATCCGCGCGCTCCAGCTGCACTTCACGCAGATCAGCACCGCGCAGATCCACACCACGTAGCGATGCGCCTGCAAAATCGTGCCCGGCCAACGAGTCGCCCGCGCGATGCATCGCCAGCAGGCGCGCGCCGAGTGCCTCTGCGACCGGATCATCGGGCAACGGCATTTGCAATGTTGTCGGCTTCGGCGCTGCGGCGCGCGCCGCCCGCTGCAGCGCAGGCAAGCGGGCCCACGCTGCGCGCGCCTGCGCCAATTGCGCCGGATCGACGGTGCCGGGTGCGGTCTGTTCGGCCAGTGCGAGCGCATGCGCCAATTCGGGCGGCAGCGGAGCCTGCTGTGCAGGCGCCAGCAGGTCGTACGCGGGCTTTGCGGCACGGTCGAGTGCCTCAGTAGTCTGCACTGCAACGGTTTTCTCTTGCGTTGGCGGCACAGCGGGCAATCGGGCCGACAGCGCATCGAGCTTCGCCTGACCATCGCGGCGCGCATCATCGGCCAACACTTGCGCGCGTGCGAATAGTTCGGCCAGATCGAAATCACCCTCGGCAACGGCATCCGCCGACACCGCCGGCAACGACGGCGGGGGCGCTTGAAGAGGCTGAAGGTCCTTTGGCTTGGTCATGCCGCTGCGCTGCCAGAACTCCTCCATCGTCTCGTCCAGCAGCGCCTGACGATGCGCCTGTGCCGCGCTTGCCTGCCGCGCCCGCGCCGCTTCGCGCTCGGCCTGCGCCTGCGGGCTGCGTTCGGGCGCCAGCTGCGATTCGTTGAACGCGTGCATGGCAGCGGTCTGCGGGTCGCGGCGCAGCGCCATGACCTCGCGATAGTGCGCTGTGCTGCGTGGGCGTGCCGACGCATCGTAGGCCACCATCAGCGTCTCGATATCGAGCGCATCGCTGTCGGTGATCGGCACCTCGCCGCGATACACCATCAAGCCCACCGAAACCTCCGGGAAGAACCACACGGTGTCGCACTGCAGCGCGACATCCTGCGCACTGTCGACGCCCTGCCCCTGCGCAAGCACGAAAGCGCGCGCCTGCATCGCCGGCAGACTGCCCGCCAGCACCGCTTCGCTGGGATGCAGACCTTCCAGGCGATAGGCTTCGCCGCCGGCGAAGCGGCCGCGAAACTGCTGGTCGATCGGCGAGAGGTTGTAAAGCGCGAAATCGAAATCGCGCGGCAGACCCGGAAAATCTTCGTTCAGCCATCGCTGGTCGTAGGTTCCGCTGGCGGCGCGCTTGCGATGGGCATGCGCCAACTGCTGTGGCGCGAATCCTGCATAGGGCTGATCGCTGCGGCCCGGCATCAGCGGCCGGTCTGGGTATTCGATGTTGGGCATCTTGCCTGCCTGCGCCTGCAGCCACGACAGCGGCGGCAGGTAGCCGCAGCCCAGCGGATTGTCGTGATCGGTACCGCCATAGGCGCGATCCAGGGTCAGCGGCATCGTCGTGTACGGCGTCGGCGCATGCACGCAGACCGAACGCGTCCAGGTTCGATCCCAGCGCCGGTCGCCGATCACCCGCAGCCGCTTGTCCACCGGTCCACACTGCAGTCGCACATGCATTGCTTCGACAGGTTTTGGCGCATGCGCCGCGCCGCAGAGCATCACTTCGGCATGCGCCTTGGGCAGGACGTGATCCAGCGGCTGTCCCGCCGGCAGCTGCGGCAGGACCTTCGGCCATTGCAGATTGTCGACCAGGAAACGTTCGTCGCTGCGGCCGAGCGCGAAGAAGCCCAGCGCAGCGATCGACAGCCGATGCCGGCCCTGGAATCGATAGGGCTGATGCAGAACTCCCAGCGTGAGCGGTTTGATGATCTTCATTGAATGATCTTCATCGGATGACCTTCATCGTCACAGCACCAGGATGATCACGGGGATCTGCATCACCGGCCCGTTGAGGTCGATGTTGGCCTGATCGGATTTGACCGAAACGTGCACGCCCGGCCCCGCCACTTCCACGGTGGTGCTGGGGCCGGTGACGCTGACCGTATTGGATTCTCCGGTGACGCTCAGCGCATTGTTCATCCCGGTCATGCTCATGCGGTTTTCCATGCCGGTGATCGACACGGCGTTTCCCGTGCCCTGCAGACTGAGATCGATATTCGCGCCGACCAGCGAATTGCGGTTGCTCGCGCCCATCGCCGAGTTGCTGTTGCTTACCCCCACGACATCGTTGCTGTTGGTCGCGCCGATCGCGCTTGAACTGCTCTGCGCGGCCACGGCCGTGAAGTTGTTGACGATGTTGTGGGTGCTGCGGTTGGTGCTGGTGCCGGTGATGGTGGAGACGTTCTCCGAATCCGCGAAGATATCGCTCTTGCTGCTGACCTTGCAGTGATGGGTACTGTTGTTGATGGATGTTCCGCTGATGGTGGTGTTGGAGAGGACATCGCCGTTGTGGGTGCTGTCGTTTTCGACATCGCCGTCGTAGGTCGCCACCGATTTGGTATCACCGTGGCTGTCGCTCTTGGAATAGGTGTTGCCCCACACCACCGAACGCGAGGACTGTACCGATGCCAAGGCGTCGGCGTCGGGCGCCTCCGGTTGTACCTGCGCCGGATCGCTCTTGCCGATCACCGACTGATGATGGCTGGAACCTGCGGCGCTGAAACTCTTCTGCTCCAGACTCCAGGAGTAGCTGTAGCTGGAACCGAACGACCAGGACTCGTTCAGCACGCCTTTTTCTGCGTTTTCCGAGGTGGAGTAGCCGTAATTGCCGCCGCGCGAATACGACGCGTCGCGGAATTTCCCGGTGGCGTACGCATCTTCGACCAGCGTCACCGCCTTGCTGACATCGCCGCGGCTCCACGGCTGACCGAAGCGCACGCTGCGGCTGTCGCCGAAGCTGGTGGAATAACTGTTGCCGACCTGGGTATGCGCGGTCCAGCCCGAATCGGTGATGACCTTGCTGCCATCGGCCTGGACCATGTTCTGGACTTCGGGCACTTCGGATTCGTCGTTGGCGCGCGATACCCACACGCTGCAGCCCACTTCGGGAATCGTCTGCATATGCGAGGCGAGCTTCACCCACACCGGCTTCGCGTCCGGTCCATCGCAGGAAAAACGCACGTAGACACCCTTGGCGTTGAGCCGGCGCTGCACGCCCTGGCTGTCCTGCATCGGCTGTCGACCGAGGCTGAAGTCATCGGGCACGTAGTACGGCCAGTCCTGCACCGCCTCGCTGCCTTCGGGCGTGGTGACATGCGCCAGCACCATGCCCTGCTGGGTGTCCTGGATGCCGACCATCGAGATCAGGCCGTTCGCGAGCGTGGCCGAAAACTGGTTGGTGTATTCGCCGTCCAGGCTTGAGCTGTGCTGCACATGGGTGAGCACGAACTCCACGCCCGCCAGCTCGGGACGCACGTCGGAACCGGTGTAGTCCGATGGCGTCGGCGCCATGCTGAAACGATGTCCCACCCGGAAGGCGGGGCAGCGGCTGGCGCCGCTGAACTGGACGTTGGCGGTGTGCATGGCCAGCTCGGTCGACTGCGCGAAGTCGCGCGCTTCGCTGTCGCTGAAGCCGTACTGCACGATCTTGTACTGCTTGAACGGCAGCTCGCCGGTATCGGAGCGGCTGTCCGCGCGGAAGCTGGTGAAGCTGGCCAGCGGATCGCCCGGCTGGGTCACGTCCCAGGCTTCGCTCTGCAGCGTGAAGACGCCTTCGACCCCGCTGATCCCCATCGACTGCTGATAGCTGTACTGCGACACCACATCGGACTGGTGCATGCCCAGCTCATCGATGCCGGTGAAGGTGTAGCGCAGCGGTGTATTGCCGCTCAGCGTTGGCGGATAGATCGGCTGATTGTCGAACACCATCACATGGCGATCGGCCTGATGTTTGAAGTAATAGAACACGTGCGCCTTGGTCATCAGCCGGCGCATGAACTCCAGATCCGTCTCGCCGGCCTGCAGCCAGTCCTGGACCCGGGTGGACGCGATATTGGTGCTGCCTTTGAGCCCATCGAAGGACGCATCGACGCGATGCTCCCGGCACAGTTGCTCCAACACTTCGCAGACGCTCTTCTGGCTGAAGATGCGGTAGCGGTTGGTCAGCCCCATGCGCCATGCGCTGGGCCGCATCGTCAACCGGTAGACCCCGGGGATCTCGATCGCGAAGGACGCGACGATGCCGTTGAACATTGCGAACAGACCTTTCGGATCGGCACCGTCCAGCGCGCGCCGGGATGCCTGATGCGCGACATCGGAATCGTCGAACGGTGTGATCCCGATCCCTACCGTCAGCGGCCGGCCGATGATCTGCGAGAACACCAGCGGTCTGGTGTTCGCGCCTGTCGCGGCGGTGTCGCCGTGCAATTCCAGTTGGTACTCGAACAGATCCGAAGCGCTTTCCTGACCCTGGAAGTTGACCAGGCGCAGCGCGTCCTCGCCCAGGATCTGCCCTTGCGGCATATCGATGCGGCAATGCTGGAACAGTAGCGGCTGCTCGACCAGTTCGACTGCGCTGCCATCGACTGGATCCAGGGGCAAATTCATGCCGTGCCCCCTGCATCGAAGGCGTTGACCGTAAAGCGCACGGGGCGTCCGGTATGTCGCCCAAGCCAGGCGGTCTGCCCCAGACGCAGCCCAAGGCCACCGCCGCGCCAGGGCAGCTGCAGGCGCGAAGGCGGCACGGTGGCGGAATCCAGCGTCAATTCGACTTCGCAGTCGTAGCGGCGATCCAGCAGCATCCGGATCATCGCGACCAGACTCTGGTGGGCGATCGTGGGTCGCACGTCGCCGGCATGTTCCGATGATCGCAGCGGCAGCAGTGCGCTGGCAGCGTCATGACCCATGCGCGCAACGTGCAGACGCACCGATGCGTGCGCGTCCCAGGTGTGGCCGCCGAGCAGACTTTGCTGACCGAGGGCATGCCGTTTGCGGCCCAGCGCGATGCGATCGGCCTGCTCGATCTCACGCCAGCGTCCGACCATCGTCTGCAGGCGGCAGGGCACGCCAAGGTAGGCGCTGAGCACCTGCGCGACCACGACCGCGCTTCTGCGGGTATTGACCAATACGCCGGCCAGACCCAGCCAGGCGCGCATCGGCAGCGGAATCTGCGCCTGCTGCGTGGGCAATGCCACGCCCATCAGCGCGGCCAGTTGTGCGGCATAGCGCGTCCTGTCGGGCTGCGCCGGATCGAGCGCGCGCAGCGAACGCAGCTTCAGTTCGTGTCGCAGCACATGCACGCGCTGGTTGAATACATCGAGGAATGCGGCCATGGCATGGCCACCGACACGCTCCTGATCGCGGATCCACTCCAGGAACGGCTCCGGCAGCGGACCCAACTCGCTCGCCACGCAGTAATTCGGCGTGCGCAATTCGATGCGCGCCGGCATCTTCCGCCCCGCACGCACTTCGTGGCGGAAGGCGGGCATGGCTTTGGCTCGGGAGAGACGCGTCACTTCATGACCGGTGAAATTGGAACGCAGATCCGCACGGAAACGCAGACGCACGCCGATCGGCCATGCGCCACCGCCTTCGGCGCCGGGAACGTGCTGCAACAGGCGCACCAGTTGGAACACGTTGAAGCGCGCGTACTGTCCGGCGATAGCCTGATTCAAAGAAGCAGCTGGTTGCCCGCCAAGGGTGGCCATTCCTTGAGTACTCCTTTGATGTTGGGCATGAACAGGCGCACCTGGATCACCGTGTTGACGGCGGCATACAGGGCGAAGAAATGCCGCAGAACGGCGCAGAACAGAACCGCGCTACTCTCCTCGAAGCGCGCATGATCCAGGGTGAGGTCGATTTCGATGCCCTGCGAATAACCACCGGGTCGCCCCTGCCAGCGCACCACCGGGCGGCTCTTGATCGACACGATGCCGTCGATCGCGCGATGCCCCAGCGTGCTGCTCGGGCCTACATGCTGGCGCAGGATGTCCTTGAGCGCGGCCAGCGCATGCGGGCCGCTCGACAGCGACAGATGATTCAACGCGAGCTGCGATACCAGCAGCCAGGGGCGTTCGCCGGTCATCGGCGGCGTCTGGTGCGCGGTCGGTTTGCAAAGGACGCGCATCGCTGTGATCGGCGCGGCGCCCTCGATCTGCAGCCGGTCGCCGACGCGCAGACGCTCGGGCATGCGCCGATTGGTGCACAGCGCGCTGCCGCCGATCACGTCCTCGGCAGGATCGGTCAGCATGAACTTCGCATCGAGGAACGACACGTAGAGCTCGGTGCCGCCGAT
>JANLSB010000055.1:0-10379 GCA_031362125.1 Lysobacterales bacterium
CCTCGGCAGCGGTGGTTTCCTGTCCTGGCACGATCTTGTCGGCAGTTTTTCGCCCGATGTCCTCGGCGCGCACCGCTGGGATTTCATCGCCGTGGCAAGCACCATGATTCCGCGTGATCGACCCTTCGAGGGATTGGTGAACAACCCGGACATCCACGATTGGCGTCGAAGGTCCTCGATTACCGCTGCGTTGCCCTGACGCATCGAGCGTTTCGGTGTAACGATTGCAGGCCACCGCGCCAGGGAGCGATCAATGTCGGAATTCGTGCAATCTCCGTATGGGCAGGAACCGGTGCCGCAGAACGGTTACCTGGTTGCGCAGGGGGCGCTGGCCTCGTCGCCCGAGGCCGCATCGGCGGCGATGTCTCGAGTCCACGCGGCCGGTCCGCGCGCATGGCTCGCCTGCAGTCTGACGCCTTCGGCATGGCAGATGACATTCCCTGCCGCCGCGCTGCGTGAATTGCTGAGCCATCCAGCCTTGCGCGATCCGGGGCCGGTAGCGGAGATCGCCCCAGCGTCGGCCGCGACAATGCCGGCCTGCGCCGCGTTCATGCGCGACATCCGCCGGCGTCTGCTGCGTGGCCCCGGCCTGAGCCTGGTTTCGGGCCTGCCGATCGATGAGCTCGGCGATGGTGCCGCGCTTCGCGCTTATTGGTTACTCGGCGCGTTGCTGTCCAGACCGGTCGCGACCAAGTGGGATGGCACCGTGCTGTACGACGTCCGCGACAGCGGTCGCCGCTTCGGTCGCGGCGTGCGCGGCTCGGCCACGGATGTGGAGCTGGCCTTCCACACCGACAATGCATTCGGCAGCGCGCTGCCCGATTTCGTCGGCCTGCTGTGCCTGCAGCAGGCCCGATCGGGCGGCATCAGTCAGGTCTGCAGCCTCTATGCGGTGCACGAAGCGATGCGCCTGCGCTGCCCGGACCTGCTCGCCAGGCTGTATCGACCCGCGTTCTACGACCGTCAGAACGAACACGCCGCCGACGCGCCTGCGGTGCTGAGCGCCCCGTTGTTTTCCCATGCTGGTGGGCGATTGTCGGCAAGGCTCACGCCGAACCTGATCCGCAACGGCTACGCCATGCTCGGCCGCGAACTGGATACGCCGTTGGCGCAGGCGCTGGAAGCATTGCAGACCCTGTTGTCCGAACCGCGGTTCCGGATCGAGTTCGGCTTTCAGCGCGGACAGGTGCAGTGGCTCAACAACCATTGGATCGCGCACTACCGGAGCGCCTTCATCGATGCGTCCGAACCGGCGCGGAGACGACATCTGATCCGGGTCTGGTACCGCGACCATGGCGGCCTGGACTACGATGCAAAGACCCGCCCCCAGCGCCATTGATGTCGCTGCGGCAACGCGCGGCCGGGACTTGGCAGCATCGGCCAGAGCCGGTTGACTGCGGCGGTCAGCATCGATCGGTTTGAAGCAATCCGTTCAAATCAATCCGATTGAATCCATCGGTTTGAATCAATCGGTTTGAATCAATCGGTTTGAATCAGCGGAAATCGCGGGTGATCCAGTGGCTTGTCCATCTCCAGGCCCCAGCCGTCGGTGCGGTGGTGGGGCGCTCCGGTGTAGAGCGTCGAATTCGGCAGCCACTGACAGGCATAGACCCAGCGCGGTTTGTCGGTGGTGTTGGCGGGTGCGTAGTGGATCACCGCCAGATTGTGAACGGTGGCATCGCCCGCATCGAGATGCAGCGGCGGCGATTGCTCGAAGCGTTCCATGACATCGGGATGATCGTCGATCAACGATACGCCGTCATCGCGATTGAGGAAGCGTCCGTACAGCCCGGAGCGATGCGATCCGTTGAGGAAACGCATCGTCCCCATCTCGGGCGGGCAGTCGATCAGCGGCGCCCAGATCGTCAATGCGCCCTGGCGGTCGAGCGGGTGGTGGGGCAGATCCTGGTGCCAGGGCGTGGACGTGCCGCGCTCGGACACAGGCACCTTGACGAACATGTTGTCGAAATAGAAGCGCACCTGTTCGCCGCTCAGACGCGATGCCACCCGCGCCATTGCGCGCGAATGGCTCAGTTCGAAGATCCAGTCATCGCTGTGCGAAGGACCGTCCCAGCGTGAATACCAACCATAGTCGTCGGGCATGCGCGTATGGGGATCCGCGCGACTCACGGTCTGGGGGCGTTCGCCCATCCGCGCTGTCGCCCTTGCCAGCAGACCTTCGATCGCCCAAGGCGAGAACAGCCGTTCCAGCTTGACCCAACCGTTCTTGCGATAGTGTGCGACTTCCTCATCGGTGATCTCGCGAATCACCGGGATATCGGGCTGTTTCATCGTGAATCCTTGCTGCTGCGGCATGCCATCCGCGCGCAGTGTAGGCCGCAGATAACGGCGCGTGCAATATCGCTGCAGACGCTTGGAATCGCGCCTGCTGTGCCTCAGATCCGCCACTGGGCGAACGGTACCGCGACCTCGGTCGGCGTCCAGGAACCGTGATCGTAACAATGCCCATCGAAGGTTGTGAACTCGTCGCCTTCGGCGATCAGCAGCACATCGCCGACCCGACCGCGCGCCAACATGCCTGCATCGAAGCACTCGGCGGCGTGCGCCACCCGTGCGATGCCTCCGAAGCGCGCACGCAGGAAGTCGCTCATGGCTTCGCGATCCTGCTCGAGCGGATAGAACCAGCGTGTGCGTCCAGCGCCACCGGCAGCACAGCGGAAACGCCGTGAGACATCGTCGATCGCCGCCTGGATGTCGGGTACGTGACGGGTCGGCACGAGACCATGATCCGAGTATGCGATCACCTCGACGCCGTCGGCGGCCCAGGCCGAGGCCAGTGCGTCGATGCGCGTCAGCACATCCAATGCATGCGCGTCGTAGCCGTAACGATGGATGTGGCGATCGACCTCGACGAAGCACCAGATCAACTGCGGCGTTCCGGTGCGCTGCCGGCGCTCGCGTGCGACCGCAGCGCGCACGCTATCGACCAGTTCCTGTGCCGACAGGGCTTCGCTGCGCGCATAGAAGCGATCATCGCCGACGCGATGGGCATCTCGCAGCAGGGCGTCTAGCCAAGGGCCAGGCGCGGCCTCCAGATCTGCCGACAGCGCGATTGCCCGGTAACCCGCCGCCACGGCATCCGAAAACAGGCTGCCGCGATCGGGCACGGCGAGCTCGCCTCGGAAATCGTAGACGTTGATCGGCTCCGGGCCGTCGAGCCTGAACACCACTCCGGGAATGCCGTGTTCGGCGACCGTCTGGCCGGTCACACTGCTCAGCCACGCGCTGGACGACGTGGTGGGAAACACAGAGGACATCGCCTCGATGTCCGCATGGGGCCAATGCTGCCGTGCCAAGGCCAGTGGGATGCCGTCGAGGGCCAGCACGATCACATCGCGGCGCGGATCCGTCATCGCTGCCGAGATCCGGCGGCGCACATCGACCAGCGAAAATTTCCGACCTGCGTCCAACCGTCTCTCCTGGCTCGATATCCCCCCGCAATACTCCTCGGGACCGTTGCGTGTGTCCATCGTCCGTTGCGGGCGCCTTCCGCCGCGCACCATCGCTGGACGCGTCCTGGAAAGTCGCACGGTGGAAAGTGTTGACAGGCCAGAAACACAGGCGGATATTCAAAGATGAGGTAAACCAGTTTTTTACCGTCAACCGTGGAGGTAACCAGCCATGTCAACCGAAAAACCCGTCCTTGGCGCCAACGTCGTTCGTCCCGATAGTGCAGTCACTTCCGTCACCGGCCTCAGGCCCGTGCTCACACGCCAGCCGGTCGCGGATTCCGCCATGGTGACCGTCAGTGCGGCAACCCGTCTGTCCCATGTTGCGACCATTGTTTCGTCGATGGTCAAGGTCGGTGTGTCCGCGACTGTGCGTCTGCGCAGCGGCAACAAGGAAGCGCTGCGATCGGCGATTGCCAGCCTAAACGACAAGACCGAAATCGTGTCTGCAGCACTGACACTCAGAGGCGCGCAGCCGGTCAAATAGGCGCACGCTCTTTGAACGTGGATTCAGGGGCTGCCGACGGCCGCCCTGTTGGAGCATGCGGGTCCGCGTGGAGTGATGCGGCGCTCGCGCTGTTGGCCAGTGTGGCCAACGGCGCCAGCACTTCGACACCTCGGGTCGAGCAGATACCGGGGCTTGACCTGCTGCGGCTGCAGACGCTCAAGATCGATGGCTTGGCGCAGGCCTCGGATGGCGCCGCCACGCCTTTGCAGCGTGCATACAATGCCGTGCTGGAAGCGCAGCTGCGCTCGACTGCCGAAGCGGTGGATGCGCTGCTCGCCCATGGCGCAAGTCCGGTGCTCTTCAAGGGCATCGACATCATGCCGCGGCACTTCCCGCAACAGGCGCCTTCGATCATGGGCGACGTCGATCTCCTGGTCGATCGCGGCAGTCTTGGCAGCGCGCGCGCCGCGCTGCTCGGCATCGGTCTGCGCCAGGCTTTTTTCGATATCGAAGCCGACCAACTGGTGGATGCCGATATCGCCGATATCGCTGACGTCGAACGCGTCCACTACGAACTCTATCCCTTCCGGCGTCTGCTCGAGATCGGGCTGGATGCCGAATCTGTCGCTGCACTGCGCGTCTTTCCCGGGCGCATTCCGGTCCGGATCGACCGCGACGGTCGAGCCTGGCTGATCGATGAGATCGATCTGCACCACAGCGTGGCGCTGGATATCGATCCGGCACCGCTGTTCGAGCGCGCCCGTGCCGGCTCGCTGCGCGGTGCGCTTGGCCTCAGCGCGGCCGACCAGCTGTGGCTGGTATGCAGTCGCTTTTACAGCGAGGTCGCCATGCACGGCAAGCGCTCGTTGCGGGACTTCGCCTATCTGGCGGCGATCGTGCGCGATGGCGGCATCGACTGGGAGTGCGTACTGCGTGTCGCGATGGAATACGAGATGAGGCCGGCGCTGTTCTACTACCTGCGCTTCGTCGACACGTTGTTCGCACGCTCGATGGTCGACCCGGGGCTGTGGGCCGAACTCGATCCACGTACGGGGTCGCGCCAGCGCGACTGGGGGTGGATGCTCGCTCCGCTGTTCGATGCGATGGATCCGCTGCCGGAATGGGCAAGATGGCCATGACGCAGGCCGGAAAGGTCGTCTGCCCGCACCTTCGCGTCGGCCGCAGGCTGGCCGCGTCAGGCGGACATTTTCGGGGACGGGGCGGCGGCGGCTGCACGTGTCGCCCGGAAGGTCTCGCGATGCGCGGCTCTCCCCGTGCACAGACCTGCGTCCTGTGCTTGACATTGGCGGTGGGCAGCGGGTATACCGGTCAACACGTCGGCAGATCGGTCGACGTGTCAGTCAACCCTCGATATGGAGCATCCGACATGCAAAAGCATCAAACGGCCGGCACGGCCCCGCTCAGCAACTTCGACCTCAAGAACACCCAGGTTGACATCATCCAGTCAACCGTCACCTCGCAGGCCGCTTTCCTCTCCCTGACTGATCTGGAAGCTGCCCGTTCGGGTCGTCGCCCGGTCTCGGCTTCCAAGCATGGTCTGGAAGTCATCTGCGGTGGAAGCTGCGAAACCGGCGCCCAGTAATCGGCTCGGACGAATCCAAGACCGCTTCCGGGTCCTTCGGAGGCGGTTTTTGGTTGTATGGACTAGAGGTTCAGCGCTCGGAATCCGCAAAGCCGTGTCGCCATCCGGCTCATCGTCAGCGCACGATCATCCATTCCGCCCAGAAGCATCGGGGGATGGCATTCGGCGTTGCAGGTAGTGCGCATCGCCTGATTCCGGGCGGACCCGCTTTTGGAATCGATCAGGATGAATGTGGCTCAAAAAGAACGCGGTAACCGGCACAGCCCCATCGTATCGCTCGTCACCACCCACGGCCGGCAGGAGCTGGTCTCCAACGGAGACGAACGTCTGTTCGATCTGTTGGAGCGGTATCGCGTGCCGTGGTCGGCGGTATCGATCTATGTCATTCCCTCCGACGGCGGCGAGCCCGCGCTCAATTCGTGTCTCGACCGCCGCCTTGACGATTTCCAGGAAGCGGCGGAAATCCTCCTCTACTTCAATCGCAACGTGAATCCGTTCAACTTCTCGTTGAACCAGTTCAAGACCATTGCGCCGACGGTCGGTTCGCTGCAGGCGACCGAATACTTCTATCAGCGGATGGACAATGCCCACGGCACCACCGAAGCCTTCCTGAAGAAGCTCAGCCCCGAGGAATGCAAACAGATCATTGCCGACCGCGTGCGCGATGCGGTGTTGGCGACGGTCCCGCCGGATACGGATCTGGTGGTGGGCGTCAGCGGCGGCGGCGACAGCAACGCCATGCTGTACGGCCTCAGCCGTCTTGCCGAACACGGCCTGCGCGTGCACCCGGTTATCATCATGGGCATTCCCGACTGGGACAAGGGCGTCCCGCGCGCGCGCGAACTTTGCGCCAACTACGGGCTGGACCTGAAGGTGATGGACGAGCGCGAGGTCAAGGGCCTGCTCGGCATCCAGGACGATACGACGCCGCTGATCGATCGTTTCGAGCGCGAATTCAAGGGCGATGATTTTGAATTCCTCGGCACGCTGCTGGTGAGGTTGGCATTGGTCAAGCGCGCCCGCGACCTGAACACCACGTACATCTGCACCGGCCTGAATCTCGAAGACGTGCTGTGCGAGGCGCTGTTCCGCATCTCCAGCGGCATGATTCCTGCGCCGTTCCCCAAGCGTGCGATCGGCGACATGAATCTGGTGTTCCCGCTGTGGCTGTGTCCCAAGCGCATCATCGACGGCTGCTTCCCGAAGATGTCGCTGGAGAACTACGAGTCGCGCTATCCCTGCTTCTCGCTGGGACGCAATCTCTATTACAGCGTGATCTACGCGATGCAGTCGCAGTTTCCTGGCTATATCGAACAGCTTGCCCACGGCTGTTCCGAGATGGCGACGCAGCATCCGACCCAGTACGTGTTCGACGAGCAGTTGGGTTTCCACGTCGAGCGTTTCGTGCCGCTGGCGCTGCGCCAGAAGTTCCGCAAGATGCTCGGTCACGCGGATCCCGTTACCGTCTCGTGACGGGGGCGGTGGCCGCAGATCGGGCCGACGCCAGTGCAGAGCCCGGCGTTGGGCCTTTGCGGTTGGCGATCATCGGCGGTGGTCCGCTCTGCGTGTATGCGCTGGAGCGGATCAGCGCCCAGCTGGCGACCCAGCCGCACGCGGGGTTGGCGCTGGCGATCGACGTGTTCGAACGCAGTGGCCGTTTTGGTGCCGGCGAGGTCAACAGCGACCAACAACCGCTGACGAGTCTGCTGAACCGGGTCAGCGCCCAGATCGGCTTCGCTGCGGACGAAAGCAACCGTGGCGTCGATGCGCTGTTGCCTGTGGGAGAACGCCCGAACTTCCATGCATGGGCGCAGGCGCGGTTGCGCGCGACTGGCGACCCGGCCTATGCGCTCGCGCCCGGGAGCATCCCGCCGCGGCGCCTGCACGGCTATGCGCTCGTGGACATGTTCCATCGCCACGTCGCGCAGTTGCGCGCGGCGGGCGTAAGCCTGCATCTGCACGCGGCCGAAGTGACCGATATCGTGCCTGCGGATCGGCCGCAGGCGCAGACCGCACCTGCGGCCGGCGCGACCGCCGCATTTTCGATTGTGTGCGCGCAGCGCGATATCCCCGCGATCATGGTGGACCGCATCCTGCTGGCGACCGGCAATGCCGCAAGTTTCGCGCGGCATGCCGAAGCCGATTCGAATATCGATTCCGACCCCGATAGCATCGATCAGCATCGCATCGCTCAAGCCTATCCACTGCAGCAGCAGCTTGTCGAAGCTCGGGTGCCGGCTGGCGCCACCATCGCATTGCGGGGCCTCGGGCTCACCGCAGTGGATGCGTTCCTGTACCTGAGCGAGGGCCGCGGCGGCCGTTTCGAGCCGGTCGCGCCGCCAGCTGCGCATCCTTTCGATCGACCCCTGCGCTATCGCGCCAGCGGTCGCGAACCGCGGCGCATGCTCGGCTTCAGCCCGAGCGGCATGTTGCCCTGTTGCCGTCCCGACAACTTCAAGCTGCTCGACCAGCAGCTCAGCTATCGCGGCGTGTATTTCAACCACGAGGCGATCGCACAATTGCGTGCTGCGCGCGGCGTGCCGATGCGCATGGGCGACGGCCGAGAACTGCTGCAGCTGGATTTCAATGCCGATGTGCTGCCGCTGGTCATGCTGGAACTCGCCCGCGCCTATTACCTCACCCTGTTCGGTTCCGGTTTCGATACGGTCGCCGTCGCCGCAACCAAGCCGCGCTACCGCGAATTCCTTGCAGATGCCCGATGCAGCGGCGACGAGGCGATGGTCCATCTGTTGCAGCCGACACGGGCGCTTTTCGACCACGCGTGTCTTGCCCTGGAGACAGAGCGAGCTGAGGAGTCTGCTGCCCTGGCGCCGACGCTGGCGCCGCACCTGCCGACGATCCGCGCGGCATTCGCGGCAGTGCTGTTCGCGCCTGACGACGCGGATCCGTTCGGGCATCCGGCATCGTCCGCGCAGTCGAGTTCCCTGTCGCCGTGGGGGCACCCTCTGCGGGTGCAGGCGCATCGTTTCGACGGGCGCGCCCTGTTCGCGCCCCTGGCCGGTTGGGATCGCAAGAGCGGACCTGCCTGGACTTCGCATGTGCTCGCTTTTCTCGAGCAGGATCTGCGCAATGCGCGTCAGGGCAATCTGCGCAATCCGCTGAAGGCCGCCTGCGATGGTGTGCTGCGCGATCTGCGTGGCGTGTTCTGCGCCCTGGTCGATCGCGGCGGTCTTACTGCGCGATCGCATGCGCGTTTTCTCGACGGTTTCATGCGCAGCTATCATCGTCTGTCCAACGGCGCGGGTATCGAGGCCACCGCGAAGATGCTGGCGTTGATCGAATCGGGGCTGGTCGATCTCGAAGCGGGGCCCGGTGCGACCGCGAGCCGTGAGGGCGAAGGTTTTCGCGTGCGTGGCATCGTCAACGGCTACAGCGCGCGGGTCGATCTGCTGATCGAGGGCCGCTTGTCGGCCTTCGATGCGCGCGACCCTTCCATTCCGCTGTATCCGAATCTGTTGCGGCGCGGTCTGGTCCGCCTCTGGAGCAATCCCGCTGCAGGCGACGAAGCGGCGTTCGTACCCGGTGGACTCGATCTGTCCGAGCGCTTCCATCCTTACGATGCGCTGGGTCGTGAAGATTCGCGTCTGACCGTGATGGGAACGCCCGCGGAGGGCGGGCGTTTGTTGCAATCGGCTGCTGCAAGGCCGTGTGCGGACAGTGGTATCTTCAACCAGCTGGCCGTCTGGGCCAGGGAACTGTTGGCTGCATTGCCCGAGCCGCGGCCAGCCGACACGATGGGCGGGAATCTCTGACGATGCATTTGGGTGCGATGTTGTATCCCACGGGCTATCACGTCGCGGCGTGGCGCGACCCCGGCGTGCCGCCACGGGCCGGAATCGACTTCGCGCATCTCTCCGCCATGGCGCGCGCCGCCGAACGCGGCTGTTTCGACTTCGTGTTCCTGGCCGACAGCCTTGCGGTGCGCGGGCGCGATCTTGAGGCGCTGAGCCGCACCGCGATCCGTTACATCGGCCAGTACGATCCGCTGACCCTGCTGTCGGCGCTGGCGGCGGTCACCGGGCGGATCGGGCTGGTCGGCAGCGCATCCACCACCTACAACGAGCCCTACCACTTGGCACGCAAGTTCGCCTCGATCGACCATATCAGCGGCGGTCGCGCCGGCTGGAATCTGGTCACCTCGCAGAACGAGGACGAGGCTTTCAATTTCGGGCTCGGCGCGCACCCACCGCATGCCGAGCGCTACCGCCGCGCGGGCGAATTCACCGATGTGCTCAAGGGCCTGTGGAACAGCTGGGAAGACGATGCTTTCGTCAACGACAAAGCGTCCGGCCTGTATTTCGAACCGGACAAGGTGCATGTGTTGAATCACAGCGGCGAACATTTCTCGGTGCGCGGCCCGCTCAATGTGCCGCGACCACCGCAGGGGTTTCCGGTCCTGGTCCAGTCCGGTTCTTCGGAGGCGGGCAAAGACCTGGCCGCGCAGATGGCCGAAGTGGTGTTCACCGCACAGCCGACCCTCGAGGAGGCCCAGGCTTTTTATGCCGATGTGAAGGCCCGCGTCGCGCGCTGCGGGCGCGATCCGGCGCTGGTGAAAGTGCTGGTCGGTGCGTTCCCCTATGTCGGCCGCACACGCCAGGAAGCGCGGGAAAAGCGCGCGATGCTGGCCGAACTGATCGAACCGAGCGTAGCGATGTCGCTGCTGGCCACGCAGCTGGGCACCGATTTGTCCGGCTATCCACTGGACGGGCCCTTGCCCGAAGAGATGGCATCGACCAATCAGGGCAAGTCGCGGCGCGAGCTGTTGATTGCGATGGCGCGGCGCGATTCGCTGACGATCCGCCAGCTGGCGGAATCGGTCGCGGCCAGCCGCGGCCAC
>JANLSB010000523.1:0-2125 GCA_031362125.1 Lysobacterales bacterium
GGTCACCGAAACCACGCTGACCCAGAATGAAGACGCGCTGCTCGCCCCGATCGCGGCCCTGCACGCATTGGGCATCAGAATCGAACTCGACGATTTCGGCGTGGGCCACTCCTCGCTCGGTCGACTCGCCCAACTGCAGCCTCACGGTATCAAGCTCGACGGCAGCTTCGTGCGCAATCTGAACAACGGCGGCGATCGGGTTTGCCGGGCCGTGATCGAAATGGCCCGGCAGCTGGGCATCGAAGTCACTGCGGAATGCGTCGAAACCGAAGCGGAATCCAATTTCTTCGTCAACGCCGGCTGCGATGCGATGCAGGGCTATCTCTACTCGCGGCCACAGCCGCTGGTGAAATGTTTGACCTGGCTTTCGGAGCAGTCTCCGCAGCCACACGACGCATACGAAGCGGCCGGCATCGCCCGGACTTGAGCGGGCGCGCATCTGCGCGCCCGCCGATTCAATCCATGCACTTCAATTTCAAGCGCGCCGAACAATCCCATCCACAGCGGCATCGAAGCGATCGCGATGGCGGCGAGTCCCGATGACACCTGCTCTTCGGCCAACACCACCATGCCGTTGCCGAAAAGCATCATCAGCAAACCCATCACCGCCAGTGACGGCCACTGCGCGCGTTGGGGCGAGGGCACGCCGCGCCAACGCAATACTGCATACATCAGCGCGCCTGCGAACAGCATGCGGCCACCGGACACCGCCAGCAGCGGCGGCCAGCCGCCTTCCAGCGCGTAGCGGATACCCAGATAGGCGAACCCCAGATCAGATACACCGCCGTCAACGCGAGTGCGATGGCGAGCGTGGAGGCAGGACGCGGATCGCCTGCGGATGGAGCGGCCATCGCAGTGCTCGAAAGAAAGTGGGGGAGATGAAGACGTGTCGCAGCGCCGCAGCGACCGGGTCATTCTACGCCCGCGTTTCAGACGATTGGCGCGCGTCGCGGAACACAGTAAAGCTTTTCGTCGCGATGCCCAGCTCTCGTAGGAGATTCTATGTCGCGCGGCAACCCTCATTGGATGTGCGGGTCCGGTATTCGGTTTTCTGGGTAATGAGCGCGAAGGCGACCCGTGCGAGCTTTCGGGCCAAGGCGACCAGGGCTTGGGTTGGTTTCAGTCCTCGTGCGAGATGTCGTTGGTAGAACGGTTTCCACGCCGCTTGCCGAGATGCGGCCATCGCGGCGGTGTGTAGCAGGCGTCGGATTTCCGGATCACCTTGTTTGGTGAGTCTGCGCCGGCCGGAGTATGTGCCGGATTCTTTGACGCGCACATCCAGGCCCAGGAAGGCAATGAAGGCATCGCTGTTGGTGAAGGTACCGCGCAGTGAGGCCATGACCAGGGCAGTGGCGGTCAACGGCCCGATGCCTTCGACGGCTCTGCAGCGACGGATGTCGTGATCTATATCGGCCTGCGCTGCGGTCTGCATCAGTTGCTGTTCGAGTTGTCGGATGACTTGATTGAGCTTGAGCAGCACAGGTTTGATGAGGCGTCGCATGGCGGCGTCATCGGCGAAGCTTTGGGTGAGTGCGACGCGGGTTTTGACGACAGCGGCGCGGCGGCGCAGCAGGCGTTGAAGCAGGCGGTATGCCGGTGGTGGCGGTGTCCACGGGCGTAGCTGGGTACGTTCGTGGGCCAGATAACGGGCGAGCAACTGCGCGTCGCTGGCATCGGTTTTGGCTCGCCCGCCCAGGCCTTTGCGATAGTGATTCAAGCGATAGCCATCAATGAGATACACGCGATGGCCGCGCTTATGTGCCAATTCGATGAGCGTGAGGTGGTAGGTATTGGTAGCCTCCACGGCGAGACAGGCGGTGGGCGGCAAGCTCTTGAGCCACAGCGCGATCGCGCGGGGCTGGTTGGGGATGGTCTGGGGCTGATTCAGCTTGTGATGGCAGATCACGATGTCGGCTTTTGCGATATCTGCGCCGATGATCGGATCGACTGGATGAGCATGGGTTGTCACGGTAAAGCCTCCGAGCTAGCAGCCTGTCGGACTATCCTCGCCCCCGCTAAAATCGAGTTCCCCCTTCCTGATACCCGCGTGCATGAGCCGATTCCGACCGATTGATCGCGAGACCGGCTACCTGCTGCCGCCATCGGTACAGGACTGGGTGCCGGA
>JANLSB010000097.1:0-12322 GCA_031362125.1 Lysobacterales bacterium
CGCGATGGCTTGGAAGCCTTCTCGAAGATCATCGCGGCTTCCGCCGCTCCCACAAATAGAGCCTGGTCCGCTCTGTAAGCGCGGCGTGCCGTTGCTTGGCACAGCAAAAAAGCACGGCCCGATTGGATAATCCGCTACTGCAGCAAGCGCCCGCGTTTGTCGGCCAGATCGATCACCGCTTCCATGCCGGAGCGGAAGTCCAGGCCATCCGCTTCGATGCCGTCGCTGAAGATCACGCCGCCATCGGGCATCAGCGAGCGGATGCGTAGCGGCGTCGCCGCATCGATATCGCCGAATACCAGTTCGGCCTGGCTCCAGCGGCTCGGGAACGGTTCGCGCACGCTGAACACGAGTTGCCGTGCATCCCAGGCAAAGCCCTCCTTGCGCAAGGCCTGCGTACGCTTCGACGGCCTGCCGCCGGCCATCGCGGTGGCGCCGGTGAGCACGCTGCGCAGCCAGCCCGTGGAACCCAGGCCGGTGGAGACGATCACGCCGCTGGACGATTGACGCTCGGCGCGATCGCCGAGCTGCAGTTCGTAGCGCGCGGAGATGTGGCTGCGCGCGCCGATGAAGAAATCATTGACCGCCAACAACTCCTGACCGTCGGTGAGCCGCGCGCGCGCCATCGTGATTTCGCGGATCGCGCGTCGGCCGCGCCAGATCTCCGGCAGCAATACCGGCAGTTCTTCCGGCTTGAACGGCAGCAACACGCCGTCGAAGCGCTGCGGGTCGGGGTTGATCGCGATCACCGACTGCTCGCCGAGATACTTCAGCGTGTTCGCGACCAGACCGTCCTGCCCCAGCACCACCACGATGCAATCGGGTGGAAACAGGAAGTTCGGCAGGAAGCCGCGATCCAGCGGCTGCACGCGGCCGTGCTTGCGCAACGACTGCTCGACGCTCGCGATCGCCGCTCGATAGACGCGGTCTTCCAGCAGGAAATCCTCGAAGTCCATGCCCAGATGTTCGGCCTGGAAACGCGCCTGCTCGACGGTGTTGTAGCGCGCCACCAGTTCCTGCAGCCGCGTGCGCCGGGTGACCAGGACGATCTTGCGATCTTGGCTGCGATCCTGGTCGTGCGCCGATGTCATTTCGATTTGCCGGCGAGCTGTCGCAGCAGATCCGGCGAGAAATTGAACTCGCCGATCTTCTCAGCGTTGTCGGCGAGATTCTGGAAGCCGAGCGCGATCAACGTCTCCGGGCTGGCCTGCGCCAACAGCATTGCCTGCTGCGCGCGCGGATCGAGCGTTTTCATCGCTTCCACCAACGTCTGCACCGCATACGCGCGCACTTCGGCTTCGCGCTTCCGATTCTCCGCCTGCTGCTGCACCAGTTCGGCATTCTGTTTTTCAAGCCGCACATTGCCGGCCAGTTCCTGGGTCTGGATTTCCTGACGCTTCTCCAGGATCACGCGCTCGGACTCGACCTCGGTCTCGCGCACCTGCCGCTTCTTCTGCTCGATCACCAGCTCGCTGTGCAGCTCGCTTTCCTTGATCATCTGTTCCTGCGCGATCGCGGCGTTGCGGCGCGCATAGGTCGCGTCGTCGGCCTGCTTGAGAATCTCCTCGCGCATCGGCGCTTCCAGCGCGCGCGAGGTTTCAGGCGTTGGCTTCGCCGCGAGCAAGGCGAGATCCGCAATTTCGATGCCCAGCGCGATCAGACTCGGCGCCGCGCTCAGGCCCTGCCGCGCAGTCTTCGACAGTTGCTCGGTGCCGTGCAGCACGTCGCGCAGATCGGCTTCCTGCAGCAACGCGCGGAACTGCGCCTTGACCGCGTTCAAGACCCGGATCGGCAAGCGCTCCGGGTCTTCCGATGCGTAACCGCCATTCGGAAGCAGTACGAAATTCTGTTGCTCCGCCAAGGTCTTCGGCTGGGTGATGCGGTAACCGACCTGCCCCTGCAGCGTCACCGCCTGGAAGTCGCGTGTGGTTTCCTCGAACATGAAAGGCACGTCTACCGCATTCAAAGGCACGCTCACCAACGTGGACTTCGGTGCGAAATAGAAGAACGCCAGACCGGTGCCCTCGCGCACGACTTTACCGTTCTGGAACTGCATCAGATAGTGGCTGGGCGAGGATTTGACGTAGCGGACACCGAACATGCGGAGTTCTCCTGAGGTGCCCGTGGCAAAGCACGGACGTGCGGGTGGATGCGGAATCGACCCGGGTATCTTCTCAAAAGGCGAGCATGATTTGTGCGTCGGAATGCGACGGTCGGCAGCCGCACAACGCGGCTCCAGGCGGTCGATGCGCCACATTCATACCGGCGTCGGATCGCCCGGTTCGGCCAGCAACGAGATCGGCCCCAGCGGTTGTAGCAGGCGCGGCGACGAAACTCGTCGTCTTGCGGGAATGGACACTGGTACGCGGAAACGTACTGTTTCATCGACTTGACTGCTGCAAGCCGAATCTGAAGAATTTCGGCCTTGGTCCATGCCGATGCACCGGGTTCAAGTAGAAATGATCCGGCGTCTGGGATTACTATGGCGCTTGACCAATCTCGATCGCCGACAACGGAGTCCAAGCGATGCAAAACCTGATCGTCATATCTGTCATCGCGCTCACTTCGCTTGGCTTGCTTGCGCAATGCGTCGTCAACCTCAAAGCGAAACGAGCCGAGTTCCTGTCGTTCCCGATTGGCGTTTTTATCATCACCCAATATCCGTTCTGGGCAGCGCTGGCTGTATTGCGACACGACTGGACGCTCTTTGGCATCATGCTGGCGCTCGGATTGCCGAGTTTATGGCTGAGTTCGCAGTTTTTCCGCTACGAATGGCCGCGGCGCAGCGGGCCGCTGGCGGTGGAGGAAAAGCTGTCGATCTTCCTGCTCATACTGGGATTCGCGCTCTTGGGCGTCTTCTATTTCCGCTCCGGTCCGCAATTAGCGATCGCCATCACCGGCGCATATTTCACCTGTTGTCTGATGATCTACAGTTATCTGGTGAAGCTGTGGAAAGTGGGCCGTGGTGAACAGACGCTCGATGGGTTGAGATTGATTTCGCTGATCATTCTTGCGCTGTGCTACGGGGTCATGGCTTTCTACGGAAAGAACAACAGTATTCCGCTGATGCGGATCGCCTACATCTTCGCGGAGATCTGCGTATTGCTGGCGATCGGGTACAAGTTGTTCATGCCTGCGAAGACGGCGCGGGCCACTTGACTCGCCACCGGAGCGAGGAGCGAGGCACAGTCTTTCGGAAACGAAACATGATGCCGACCCGGTCTGTGTAAAAAGCGGACACTTTGTGCGTTTCTGTCGTCCCCGGTCCGGCGTCGCTGGTGTGGATCGCGCTGTTCGATGCCGCAGAAAGCTCGACCCTGCATCAAGGCCAAGCGCACGTCGCGTTCGGGCTCATTTATCTGCTTGAGCGGCATTCCAGAATGGCATCTCGCCATACTCCCAGCGCCACGGCGCGCCGGTCTTGCCGAGGACGAATTCGACCAGCCGCGGGAACGCCGGCTCGGCGCGCACATCGTTGGCGAGAATGACCACACAGCGCTGTCCACGTTCGATGCAGACCAGTGTGTTGCCGGTGGAATCGTTGTGGCCGCCTTTCATGAAGCCTGCGCCCTGCCGGCCGCGAAACGTGATCACGCCCAGACCGGCCGCCAGTTCCTTGCTGCGCTGATCGACCGGTAGCTCTGGCTGCAGCGACGGAAACTGCGAGATGGTCGTGATCGCCAGCTGCGGCCTGGTCAGCTCGGCCCGCGCCCTCGCGCCCAGGCCTTCGCCGCGCATATAGCCCGCCGCGAACTTGGCGATGTCCTCGATGGTGGTGTCCATCGAACCGGCCGCGCGCACCTTGCTGCGTTCGTCGTGCGGCTCCACTGAGCCGTCCGCGCGCCAGCCGTCGGCGAGATTCGTCGCGAAGTCCGGACGCCAGATCAAGCTGGTGTTCTTCATGCCGAAGCGGTCGAACACCCGTCGCTGTATTTCGACTCCGACATCCAGACCCAGCCCGCGTTCGATCACGAACTGCAGCAGGATCATGCCTTCGCCCGAATAGGCGTAGCGCGCGCCAGTGTCGAAGTGGAAGCGCAGTTTCCCGTCGGGCTCGACGAACGCGAAATTGGCGAAGCCGACGCTGTGGGTGAGGACATGGCGCGCGGTGATCGACCGCCAGCGTTCATCGCCGGCGAGATCGGACCACGGTGCGTATTTCTCTTCGGTCGGGTATTCGGGCAGCGGACGGTCGAGATACCCGGCGAGCGGCCGGTCCAGATCGAGCCGCCCCTCTTCGACCAGCTGCATCACCAGATAGGCGAACGCGGACTTGGTCAACGACGCGCCGTACATGATGGTGTGCTTCTGCAGCGGCGCGCCGGCGGCGTTGCGGTCGCCGTAGCTGCGCACGCGCACCACGCGGCCCTTGTCGATCACGGCGATGGCCAGCCCACGCGATTGCGTCGCGGCCATGGCGCGCGCGACCTCGGCGTCGAGCGCTGCTTCGGTCGGCACGCGTGCGGCGACTGGCGATGCGTTGACGATGATCAGCGCTGCGGCGCAGAGCAGGCGCAAAAACCGGCGGTGCCATGTGGAGTTTGGTGAGGTCTTGGTCATGGTGGTTTCTCGGGAGGTTTACTGCACATGACGGACGGGAAAGCCCGCACTTACATCGACCTGGTTCCGGTCCGATCGATACATCGGATGTAAGAACCCGCGCCCCGGCGCGTCATCAATGGCAAACCGTCCGAGCAAACCCCGACGATGTCATGCTTGCCCACACTTTGCAGGAGTCACCCGTTGACCGAATTCGCGGCGTCCGATGACCCGGAGTCATTGGCGCGCCAATACGGCCCGCTGGTGTTCAAGGCCGCGTATCGCGTGCTGGGCGATGCGTCCCTGGCCGAGGATGTGCAGCAGGACGTGTTTCTGCGGCTGATCAAAACGCAGCCTCAGGCGGTGAAGTCCTGGCCGGCCTATCTCACTGCGTCGGCCGCGCGCGCTGCGATCGACGTGCTGCGCCGTCAGCGCCGCTGGTGGCGCCTGCTGCCGCTGTGGCAGATTCACGCGCCGACCGAAGCGCCGTCCGCCGAAGACACCGGCCTGGCTCACGAACAGGCGCAGCGGCTGCGCAGCGCGCTGGCGGGACTGCGGCGCCGCGAAGCGCAGTGCTTCGGCCTGCGCTATCTGCAGAACCTGGACATCGGCGAGATCGCGCAGGCGCTGGCGATGACCGAGAACAACGTCAACGTCACCCTGCACCGCGCCCGCCGTCGGCTCGAAGCGCAGCTGGGCGACGCCACCGTGGAGACCACGCCATGACCCACCGCCACGAAGACGAACTGTCCGCGACGCTCGCATCGCACGTGCGCAGCACCGAAGCGGTGCCGGACGAGGGGATCAATCGTGCCCAGGCTCAGCTGACCGCAAGGATGCAGCAAGCGCGCCGGCCCGCACGCGCACCGGCCCGCGCGTGGTGGGCGGTCACCGCGACCGCCGTGCTCGCGATCGCGGTGATCATCGCCGGGCCGATGTTCTCCGGCGGCAGCGATGCGTTCGCAGCGGTGCAGGCGCGCTTCCAGCACTTCACGACGCTGTCGATGACCATCACCCAGCGCTACGGCGGCAAGCCGCTGCAGACCTCGCACACCATCGTCGACGCGCGCGGCGTGGTGCGCACCGACGTGGGCGCTGTGCGCACCGACGTGGGCGCTCAACTCAGCGTGATCGTCGATGCGCCGCGCGGCCGCGTGCTGACGCTGCTGCACGCACGGCGACAGGCGATGATCGCGACCATTCCGGAAAACAAACCCGCCGCTGACGACGCGCTTTCGTGGCTGGAAGACCTGCGCAATTTCAAAGGCAAGGCCACACCGCTGCCCAACACCCGCATCATCGACGGCCGCACCGCCCGCGGCTGGACCCTGCAGGCCGGCGGCACCACGATGGAACTCTGGGCCGACGCCGACGGCCTGCCGCTGGAGATGCGCCAGGGCGGCGGTGGATTGGAGATCGACTACCGGTTCGAGTTCGACCGGCCGATTCCACCGGGGCTCCTCAGCAGCGATGTGCCGGCGGGGTACACGCCGGTGGCGCCGGATGAGGATTGATGTGTCTATCGCAGCGCCGCGTATAGGGTGCTGCCTTGGCGCACCGCTTGTGCTTTTTCGCCGGTCAACAACACCTGCCGGCTTCCGTAGGGCGCATAAGCCGAAGGCGTCATGCGCCAAAGACACTCAAGCACGACTTTTGTACACGTCATGGCCTTAAGTCACTTGGAATTTTTTTGATATTGCTTTTGATTTTCCCCGACTTCTTACCGAATAGCCGTCCAAAGTTATACCTCCACTGGAGCGCAAAACTCATCCCTATCATTCCATCGAGAGGGCTCTCTAGGAGCCTCTCCCACTCATTATCATTAGGTGCTCGAGATGCATCCTTGAGAAACTCGGTTACCCAATTATCTAGCTGATTAATTACCCCAACATGTCTCGGAGTGACTTCAAATATCTTTAAAAGAGATGCTAAATCAATATCAGAAATGAGTTCTTTATCTTTCTTCGCCCTTTCTTTGTTCTGTTTCTCGAAGTCCGCTTCGATTTTCTCTTTGTGAGCATCGAAATCTGGAATCTCGGCACTGATGTTGTCCAATAGAGTAAGCAGCCACTTGGCCATCCAGTCAGCTTGATTAACGTACGCAAGAAAGCGGAAAACACGCTTTGCAGTAGATCCAGAGGCGTCCTCTGCCAGTAATTTTTCACGACAATGTCGCGCTACCCGGCAAAGCTCCTGATCAGCAATCTGACTACCGCGCATGTAGCACCATGACTGCACTTGAAGCTTAAAATCGCCTTTCTTCTTTTTTGCATCTTGATAGTCGGTTAGTAGAACCAGGCAATCATGTTCGTTTCCATACAAGCGCTCATATGCTGAAAAAAATGGCTCGCTTGTGCAGAAGTTCGTAGAGGGCGATTTAATTCCAAGATCCAAGTCAGGAAGGTCGACTCCCCGAGCAGGATTGACTCGGAGTTTCATTTTGGTATCTGCAAGCGTTGATTTCTCGATGACAGCAACCAAGAGCATTTCTAGAATGCTGCCGATTGTCTTGCCGTCTAGGTTAGCGATAGTGCCCTTCTCTTTTAGCTCTTGGTACCAGTGCGGCAGTTGTCCGCCGCTCGCAATGCGGGCAATAACATCTTCCAACTTCTTGAGCCTTTCCCCACGCAGCGCTGCATTTAACGTGCGCATAATCGTGTCAAGATCTCCTGCAACACGTGCGCGAAGCATTGCCTTTTCATTGGACACAGAACAGATCCTTTTGAGTTGCATCTCGGCGTATAGCGATGGGAGAGAAGGGTGGATCGGATAGCAATTTTCGCATTACCCATTCGATCATAGGCGGCGGAACCGCATTTCCAAGTAAAGCGTACTGATCATACCCTCTCACTACCGCGCAATGACTGTCGGTAAACCCTTGAAGCCTCGCATATTCAACTGGTGAGAGCCGCCGATATCTTTCACCGATTTTGTAGCGCTCATAGTGGCGACTTGTCGATGCAGTCAGTGTCGGGGCAAGACCATTCGCGCCGAATATGGTGTAGCCCATGCGCGCCCCTCCACTCTGGTTACTCACTATCTCAACCCCATTTACGAAACGGTCGACCACTTCGTTCATGTGAAGTCTGTCAAGCGTCTGTGTGGTGTAGTCATATTCCTCACCTGGGTTTTTTTCGAGGACATCAAGCAACGATCTTTTCGGGAAAATTTCAGGAAAATCATTTAACTCGTGCGCGACGTAGCGCGAACCAAACGCGACCCCCCAGTTCGGAAATTTTGAGCGGTGCTTGTCGACAATGCTCCAAGTACTAAGGTCTCGGAGAATTTGATCTATGCCTGCAGGCGTGTGCGCGGCTTCCATAAGCCGAATCTTTCCGTGCGCCTGAAAATGACCGAGCTCGTGCGCATCAACGCGAGTGCCGACAATTAATACTCTTTCTCGGTTCTGCGCCAGTCCAAAGTGTTTTGCGTTTAGAACGCGCCACTCAACAAAGTAGCCTAGTGAAGTTAATGCAGAGAGCACTGTTGCGAAGTGTGCGCCCAATTCCATTGACAGCAAGCGCTTAACGTTTTCGAGGATGAAATGTTTAGGTTGCTTTTCTCTTACCACGTCAACGATTGTTTGGAACAACGTGCCACGATGATCTCTAATGCCCTTCTTCTTGCCCGCTGCACTAAACGGTTGGCAAGGAAACCCTCCCGTAAGGATGTCGTGTTCAGGAATCCCTAAGGCCAACCCTGCAATGTCACCTTCATGAAGGACGTCAGAACCAAACTGATCTCGATAAACATTACATGCGAGAGGGCTAAAATCGTTCGCCCATATAGTTTTGATTCCTATTTTGTCTGCTGCAATTCGAAAACCACCTATTCCGCAGAAAAGTTCTACAGTTGTGAGACCGTTCAATTTTTCAGCGTACAACTCATCTGTTCGGTCTATCGAACAGATGCTTTTGCTTTTTTTGACTCGCTGGTTCAATTGAGTACCTTCTAGATGACGTTAGGGCGTCCTAATAAAGCCGCCTTATGACCAAATAATACGGTACAGCGTACTAGCACGGGTCCGGCTCTACAACAAAACGCCCTGCAATGCAGGGCGTTTTGTTGACGTCATGCGCCGGGCTTCCCCCAACTCACCGCTTCATCGAAGAGAAGAACTCATCATTCGACTTGCTGCTCTTCATCTTGTCCAGCATGAATTCCATCGCGGCGATTTCGTCCATGCCGTGCAGGAGTTTGCGGAGGATCCAGATCTTCTGCAGCAGGTCCGGTTCGATCAGCAGGTCTTCGCGGCGGGTGCCGGACTGGTTGATGTTGATCGCGGGGTAGACGCGTTTCTCGGTGATGCGGCGGTCGAGGTGGATTTCGGAGTTGCCGGTGCCCTTGAACTCTTCGTAGATCACCTTGTCCATCGCGCTGCCGGTGTCGACCAGGGCGGTGGCGATGATGGTGAGCGAGCCACCTTCTTCGACATTACGCGCGGCGCCGAAGAAGCGCTTCGGGCGATGCATGGCGTTGGCGTCGACGCCGCCGGTCAGCACCTTGCCGGAGCTGGGCATGACGTTGTTGTAGGCGCGGGCGAGGCGGGTGATGGAGTCGAGCAGGATCACGACGTCCTTCTTGTGCTCGACCAGACGCTTGGCGCGTTCGATCACCATTTCCGCGACCTGCACGTGGCGGGCGGCGGGTTCGTCGAAGGTGGAGCTGACCACTTCGCCGCGCACGGTGCGCTGCATTTCGGTGACTTCTTCCGGGCGCTCGTCCACCAGCAGCACGATCATGTGCACATCGGGATGGTTGTAGGTGATGGCGCTGGCGATCTGCTGCATCATCATGGTCTTGCCGGCTTTCGGCGGCGAAACGATCAGCGCGCGCTGGCCTTTGCCCTGCGGGGCGATGAGGTCGAGGATGCGGCCGGTGATGTCTTCGGTGCTGCCGTCGCCGCGTTCCAGCTTGAAGCGTTTGCGCGGGAACAGGGCGGTGAGGTTTTCGAACAGCGCCTTGTTTTTCGACGCTTCCAGCGGCTCGCCGTTGATGGTGTCGACCACGGCCAGCGCGAAGTAGCGTTCGCCGTCCTTCGGCCAGCGGATGCGGCCGGACAGATGATCGCCGGTGCGCAGGTTGAAGCGGCGGATCTGGCTGGGCGAGATGTAGACGTCGTCCGGGCCGGCGAGATAGCTGGCCTCGGCCGCGCGCAGAAAGCCGTAGCCATCGGGCAGGATTTCCAGCACGCCGTCGGCGGCGACGCCTTCACCGTGGCGGGTCAGAACTTTGAGGACGGCGAAGATGACGTCCTGCTTGCGGGCGCGGGCGACGCCTTCCTGGATCTGCAGTTGCTCGGCGATGTCCAGCAGCTTCGGCATGGGCATGCGCTTGAGATCGCCCAGCGAGTACTGCGGGAAGCCTTCCGGCACGCTGGACACTTGGCGCGCGACGTACTGCGGCTGCTGGAAGCTGCCGGCGTCCTGGTTGCCGTCCTGGTCGCCGCTGTCATCGCGATTGCGGTAGCGGTTGTTGCTGTTGCTGTTGTTGTTGCGGTTGTTGCGGAAGCGGTCGCGGCGGTTGTTGTTGAAGCGCTGATTGTCGCCGGGCTGACCTTGCCCGCCTTCGCCCTGTGCACCACCACCCTGCTGGTCGAACTGCGCACCGGGCTGGCCGTTGTTGCCGCCTTCCTGCGAGGAGGGCGGCGGCTGTTGCTGTTGCGGCGACTGTTGCTGTTGCGGCGGCTGTTGCGGCGGCTGCGGCTGTTGGTGCTGCTGATGACGCGGCCGCGATGGCTGCGCTTCCCCGGGCTGCGACTCACGAGGCGGTGCTGCCTGGACAGGCGGCGACGCGGCCATTGGTGGCGGACTCGGGGGAGGGTTTGGGGGTGGCACCGCGGCCGGCGGTGGCGCAGGCCGGGCTGGCGGAGGCGGTGCGGCCATCGGCGTCGGCGCTTCAGGAAGCGGGATGCTGGTCTGGGCGGTGGATGCCTTGGGGGCGCGCGGCTTGCGCACGCGCTTCTCGGCGGTTTCGCCGGAATCTGGGGTCTTGTCGGACAAACGGGAATTCCTCGCGGCTGCGAGCGTCCACGGTGCGCGGACGGGATCAGGAGTGGGTGGTCGGTTCAGACGGAAAATGTGCGGCGCCTAGGGCGCGGCGTTTTCGAGAAGCTAGCACCCGCAAGGCACGGCGGCAAGTCTTCGTTGGTGAAGCGCGCTTAACAGGCTGTCGAAAAACAGGCTGCCAGAACGGCCAGGGACGGCCGCATCGACGAAGCAAGCGCGTAAGCGATTGATTCGACGGGGACGAGCCCGGGCGTGTACCGGACTGGTGACTTGAAAAACGCACGCGATGTGCGTTTTTCGACAACGTGTCAGGCGCGCTTGGGTCATTCGAAGCGAACGGGGTGGGTGCGGCAGCGGGCTGAAGCCCGCTCTACCGGCCCGCGGTACAGGGCATTGGCGATGTCAGAGCGCCTTGTCGATCAACTGCGCCAGCTGCGGCTTGCCGACCGCGCCGATCTGGGTGCCGTGGACCTGGCCGCCCTTGAAGACCAGCAGCATCGGAATGCTGCGCGCATTGAAGCGGCGGCCGAGGTTGGGGTGGTCCTGCACGTCGACCTTCACGATCTTGGCGCGACCGGCGTAATCGTCGGCCAGCTGGTCCAGCAGCGGCGCGATCATCTTGCAGGGTCCGCACCAAGGCGCCCAGAAATCCACCAGCACCGGCACATCGGAATTGAGAACCAGCGCATCGAAATCGGCGTCGGTGGCATGGGTGATCTTGTCGCTCACGGGGGTCTCCGGGGAGTGCGGACGGGCCGGATCGGCGCGTCGGGATTGGTCTGGACGGGGTCGGCGGGTGTGAAGCCGGCCTGTTACACTGCGGCCTTCCGTCGCCGGCTTCAAGGGTCAGAGCCCAAGCCGAGCGCCACGTCCCGGCAGTGCGCAGAAGCCCGCAGTCTGCTTCCCCACGCCCGCCCGCGCAAGCGCATCCGCCTGCGCCCGCCCGCATTCAACGCCAGAGCATGAGCGATAAACCCCTAACCGACATCACTTTTTCCTCCTTCGAGCTGCATCCGGCGCTGTTGGCCGGGCTCGAAGCCGCGGGCTTCACCCGCTGCACCCCGATCCAGGCACTGACCCTGCCGGTGACCCTGCCCGGACGCGATGTCGCCGGCCAGGCGCAGACCGGTACCGGCAAGACCCTTGCCTTTCTGGTCACGGTCATCAACCGCCTGCTGCTGCGTCCAGCCCTGGCCGAGCGCAAGCCGGAAGACCCGCGGGCGCTGATCCTGGCACCGACCCGCGAGCTGGCGATCCAGATCCACAAGGACGCCGTGAAGTTCGGCGCCGACCTGGGCCTGAAGTTCGCGCTGGTCTACGGCGGTGTGGACTACGACAAGCAGCGCTCGCTGCTGCAGGCCGGAGCCGACGTGATCATCGCCACCCCGGGCCGCCTGATCGACTATGTCAAACAGCACAAGGTCGTCAGCCTGCATGCCTGCGAGGTCTGCGTGCTGGACGAAGCCGACCGCATGTTCGACCTCGGCTTCATCAAGGACATCCGCTTCCTGCTGCGGCGCATGCCGGCCTGCACCGAGCGCCAGACCCTGCTGTTCTCGGCCACCCTCAGCCACCGCGTGTTGGAGCTGGCCTACGAGCACATGAACGATCCGGAAAAGATCGTCGTCGAGAGCGAGTACATCACCAACTCGAAGGTGCGGCAGCTGATCTACTACCCGGCCGACGACGAGAAGATTCCGCTGCTGCTGGGCTTGCTTTCGCGCAGCGAAGGCGCACGGACGATGGTGTTCGTGAACACCAAGGCCTTCATCGAA
>JANLSB010000118.1:0-2208 GCA_031362125.1 Lysobacterales bacterium
TGGCTGCGGCACCAGACCACCTGCTTCGAGCCGCGACATGTCGAGCAGCCCGGAGAGCAGATCGCCGGTGGAATCCAGCGCACCGCGGATCTGCCGCGCAGTCGCGCGCTGCGCTTCGGCCGGCAGTTGCTCGACCAGCGCATCGGTGAACAGCTGTGCCGCATGCAGCGGCTGCAGCAGATCGTGGCCAATGGCAGCGAGGAAGCGGCTCTTGGCATCGTTGGCACGTTCGGCGTCGGAGCGGGCCTGATCGAGCCGCGCAGTGCGGTCGCCGACGCGCTGTTCCAGCGTTTCATTGCTGCGGATCAGTTCGGCCTCGGCATGGCGGAACGCGGTGACATCGGTGAAGGTGGCGACGAAACCGCCACCTGGCATCGGATTTCCGCGGATTTCGATCACACCGTCGTCGACCGCGCCGCCAGCGGGCATAACACGCTCGCTGACATAGGGCGTGCCGGCCTGCATGTGACGCACGCGCCTTTCGACTTCATCCTCGATCGAGTCGGCGTTCCAGCCGTGCTGCAGGTTGTGGCGCACCAGCTCGGCCACAGGCACGCCAACCCGCAGCAGCGATTCGGGATAACCGAACAGTTCGGCATAGCGGCGGTTCCAAGCCACAATCCGCAGTTCGCGATCAACGACGCTGATGCCCTGGCTCATGTTTTCCAGCGCAGCTTCGAGCAGTCGCTGATTGAAGCGCAGATCCTGCGAGGCTTCGCCGACGATCGCGGCGACCGTGTCGAAATCGCGTCCGGCCTCGCGGCGCGCGGCGTCGAGCAGCAAACGCGCCGACGCCGATCCCAACACCGCAGCAAGCTCGCGCTCCAGCCGTGCTTCCTGCAGCGCCGGTACCATGCCGTCCAAAGGTGCACCCGACAACGCGGCGTCGACCGCTTCGCGCGGCAGAAAACGACGGCCGGCATCACGCAGCGTGTCGAGCGCGAGCCCGCGCGCACCTGCACGGCGCGGGCCGGCCTGCCACCACGCGGTGGCACGCGTCGATGCGAACAAGGTGACGATCACGCCTGCGAACAGACTCATCGTCACCGCGCGCCCGAGCCGACTCCAGCCGGTGAGCCCGAAGAACGCATCCGGCGCGAACAGCGACCAGCCGCCGGGACCGTCGCGCAGCCAATGCGTATCGAGGCCACGCGCTTCGACCAGCGCCGGCACCAGCAACAGCCACGTCCACAGCGCGACCGCTGCACCGATGCCCAGCAACACCGCGCGCGGTGGCGTCTGCGGCCGCCACAATGCGAAGCCCAGCGCCGGTGCGAGTGCCGCCAGCGCCGAAAACGACAGCGCACCGACATCGGCCAGCGCGTCGTTGCCGGCGATCAAGCGGCTGTAACCCCAGGCCAACAGCACGATGGCGAGAATGCCGATCCGCCGCTGCACCAGCACCGCGCCGCGCAGATCGGGCTGATCCGACTGCACGGTCTGCGCACGGCTGCGGCGCGGTGCCCAGACGCCGCGCAGCCACAGCGGCGTGAGCCAGTGGTTGCCGATCATCAGACTGAGCGTCACGGTGCTGACGATCACCATGCCGGTGCCTGCACTCAGACCGCCCAGAAACGCAAGCAGCGCCAACCCCTCGCGCCCCTGCGACAGCGGCAGCGCCAGGACGTACAGATCGGACGGCACGCCCTGCGCACCGAGCAAAGCATCACCCGCACGCGCCAGCGGCAGGATCGGAATCGCGATCAGCAGCAGATACAGCGGAAAGAGCCAGCGCGCGCGTAGCACGTGACGCTCGTCCCGGCATTCGACCGCACCGACATGGAACTGATGCGGCAGCGTGAACATCGCCAGCACGCCCAGCAGCACCAGCGGCGCGAAGCCGGAGAGGTCGCCGGCCTGCGGCCGCAACAGCTCGGTCGCCGATGGTGCCGCCGGCAGGCCGAACGCGAACGCGCCGATGGCCAGCATCGCGCCCAGCTTGAGCAATGCCTCGAATGCCATCGCCAGAATCAGCCCGCGGTTGTGCTCGGCCGCGCTGGCGCTGCGGGTGCCGAACAGCATCGCGAACGCGGCCATCGCCAGCGCCACGTAGAGCGCACTGTCCTGCCAGGCAGGCACCTGCGTCGCGTCGTCGCGCACCAGCAGTGCGAAGCTCATCGCCACCGCTTTGAGCTGCAGTGCAATGTACGGAACGATGCCGAGCACCGCGACAAAGGTGACGGCAGCGGCCAGCCAGCCGTCCTGCCC
>JANLSB010000120.1:0-1858 GCA_031362125.1 Lysobacterales bacterium
AGGGGTTCAAAATATTGAACCCCTACGTAAATATATTTCTAATCACTTACAACCGATAAAATTTGATATAGGTAGGGGTTCTATATTTTGAACCCCTACCTATATTAAATTTTAATACCACTACTCATTGGATTTATAGAACTTTGCACAACAAAATTAAAGAATTGATCCTATGTTACGAATTGCGATGATTGCCCATGATGGAAAGAAGGCTGATTTGGTGTCTTTCCTGCTGCATAACAAGGAGTTATTTAAAAATGCAGAGCTTATAGCCACCGCCACAACCGGTACATTTATGGAAAAGGCAGGTTTTAAGGTAGTGAAGGTCTTGTCGGGGCCTAGTGGAGGAGATGCCCAGATCGGAGCAAAAGTGGCGAACGGAGAGGTAGACTTTGTTTTTTTCTTTCGCGACCCCTTAGGTAAGCATCCGCATGAGCCTGATGTACAGATGCTCATGCGCTTGTGCGATGTTCACAATATTCCGTTGGCGACCAATCCTGCATCAGCAGAATATCTCCTCAAGGGAATGATAGCAGATGAGCACACGGATATATGACCGATGAGGATTTTAAGGCAATAGCTGATACGATACCCAAAGATCCCGGGGTCTATCGGTTTATGAATCCGGAAGGAAAGGTGATATATGTAGGTAAAGCTAAAAACCTCAAGAGTCGCCTTTCTTCTTATTTCGGAGACAAAAAGCAACAGTATTTCAAGACCAGGACTATGGTCCGCCAGGCAAAGCATTTTGAGTTTACCCTTGTCGAGAGTGAACAGGATGCGTTGCTGCTTGAAAATACGTTGATTAAACAAATTCAACCCAGGTACAATGTCTTACTCAAGGATGACAAATCCTACACATTTATTTGTGTCAAGAATGAAAGGTTTCCGCGCGTATTTCTGACGCGTCGTGTGATCCGAGATGGTTCCACGTATTTCGGGCCATACACTTCCAAAGCAAAAGTGAAAGAGATATTGGAGATCGTCAAGAAGATATTTCCACTCCGCACATGTCCATTGTTGCTCAATCCACAACCGATTGCTGCACACAAGTATAAAGTCTGTCTCGAATATCATATAAAAAATTGCCTCGGACCTTGTGAAGGCCTTGAGTCAGAGGAATCGTACAATGCCCGCATCGAACAAGTGCGCAATGTGCTGAAAGGCCATTTCAGGGATGTGCGGCAAAATCTGAAAAGCCAGATGGAGGCGCATGTGGAGCAATTGGAATTTGAAAAGGCACATGTGATCAAAGAGAAGCTGACATTGTTTGAAGATTATCAATCAAGGTCAACTGTCGTTAGCCACATGGAAAGAGATCTTGATGTATTCAGTATCGCGACTGATGTAACATATGCCTATGTCAATTACCTCAAAGTAGTGCAAGGTGCTATCATCAATAGTTATACACAAGAGTTGCAGAAAAACCTGAATGAAGATGAACAGGAACTTCTTGCATACACCATTGACAGGTTGCGTGAAAAGTTTAATAGTATCACTGAAGAGATTGTTGTCCCTTTCAATGTTGCATTGGTAGAACAGGGCATTACGCAAACAGTACCTCAGCGCGGGGAGAAGAAAGAACTGTTGGATCTGTCCTTGAAAAATGTCAGGTATTTCCTGCTGCAGAAGCAAAAGGAAAAAATGAACAACACGCAGAAGCAAACACCGGCAGAGCGTATACTGGGTAAGTTGCAGCAAGACCTTAGAATGACAAAGGTTCCTATGCATATTGAGTGTTTTGACAACAGTAATATCCAGGGGAGTAATCCTGTGGCATCATGTGTTGTGTTTAGAAATGCAAGACCTGCGAAGCGTGATTACAGACACTTTCATGTGAAGACCGTGGAAGGGCCTG
>JANLSB010000156.1:0-9949 GCA_031362125.1 Lysobacterales bacterium
CCTTGGCCGGGATAGTTGCGCGGCACCTCGTGGATCACGCTGTTCTTGAACCACGACAGCGGCTTGGTGGTGGCGAGGTCGTTGACCTGGGTCGGGCTCTTGCGGGTGTCGATCGGGCCGCCCATCAGGGTCAGCGTGCGCGGCAGTTTCTCGCCGGCGCTGGCCATCAGCGAGACTGCGGCCAACACCGGCACCGTCGGTTGGCAGACGCTGATCACGTGCAGACTCTCGACGCCGATATGGCGCATGAAAGTCTGGATGGTGGCGATGTAATCGTCGAGGGTGAAGGCGCCGTCATCTTTCGGCACCATGCGCGCGTCGACCCAATCGGTGATGTACACCTTGTGGTCGCGCAGCAAGGTCTTGACGGTGTCGCGCAGCAGAGTGGAGTGATGCCCCGACAGCGGCGCGACCACAAGCACCGGCGGATCGTTCTTGAGATCGACGATGCCTTCGGCCTCATCGGAGAAACGCTTGAAACGCAGCAGGCGGCAGAACGGGGTGGACAGCACCTCGCGCTCCACCACCGGATATTCGCGGCCGCCGTCGTTGACGCTGTGGATGCTGAACTTCGGTTTCTCGTAATCCTTGCCGATGCGATAGAGCAGCTCGTTGCCGGCGGCGAAGCGCTGCGCCTGCGGCAGACTGGACAACCAACTGCCGGGCGCGGAGAACATCCGGGCATTGGCTTCGGCCCAGTAGGTCACCGGCGCCATCCAGGCCCGGCCCAGTTCCTGCATCTGATACAACAGCATCGGCACACCCCTGTTACGACCACCTGATGGTGCGCCGCAGCATACTCCATCCACTCGACCGGGGTGCGACCGGTGCCGCAGTCCTGATGTTCAGTTACGCTGTTCGCATGACTGCGCGAGATGAAGACATCGCCTGGTTCTGCGAGCTGCTCGAACCGCTGGGCCGGATCACCGTACGTCGGATGTTCGGCGGGGCAGGGCTGTATGTGGACGGCCTGATCGTGGGGCTGGAAGTCGAAGGCACGTTGTATCTGAAGACCGACGGCCTCAGTCGGGAGCGTTTCGCGGATGCGGGAGGGCAGCCATTCGTCTATGACGGCAAGGGCAAGACGATCACGATGAGCTATTGGACGCCGCCGGAAGAGGCCATGGATTCGCCGGAAGCGATGCTGCCGTGGGCCAGACTGGCGCTGGGCGCGAGCCTGCGCAGCGCCGCAGACAAGAAGCCGGTCAGGAAGGCGGCGGAGAAGCCTTCCTGACCCTTCAGCCCACTGGGATTCGTCTAGGCGGCGGTGCGTACTGCCACGGCCAAGCGCGCTGAAGCGCGCTCTACCGAAACATCATCCGCTGATTTCCAGCGATGCCGCATCTGCGTCCCACGCAGGCGACCGCCGCAATGCGCTGGCGATAGAACTTCGCCGGCCGGCTCTGGAAACCGACGTCATCGCCTTCGGTCTCGTCGCTGGCGGTGAAAGCTTCGAGAAACGCCACGCCAGCGCACAGCTCCGCGAATCCGGGTAGACCGCGGTCGAGTTCGCGCGTCGGCAGCTAGTGCAGCACGTCGCTGCAGATCAGCAGGTCCACCGGCGCCGTCCAGGCCCGGCCCAGTTCTTGCACCTGAAACAGCAGCATCGACAAACCCCTGTTTCGATCATATGAACGTTGCGGCGCAGTTCGATGATGCTGGTCGCATGATGGCGCGAGACGACAATGTTGCCTGGCGCCGTCTGTGCGGTCGCGGGCACAGGCACAGGCACAGGCACAGGCACAGGCACAGGCACAGGCACCAGCAGGACTGCGATAGCAGCGTGCATTCGAACCTCATCGGCGCCTTGTCGCTTCGATGTGCCGACGGGAGGTTCGCCACAACAAGATCGCAAGCGCCACCAGCACCAGATCTTCCAGCGGGCTGTACCAGGTCAGCGGCCGCGGCCAGTAGACGCCAAAACAGCCGCAGTTGGGCAGCGACAGGCCGCGAACGAGGGCCGCAAGCATCCACGCTAGATACAGGATGTGCAATGCGATCGTTGCGGTCGCTGCGGCTGCGAGGCGCCAGCAGGACAACAGCCACAGTCCCAATCCGAGTTCCGCGATCGCCAGCGTCCACGCGCCCGGCACTGTCAATGTGCTTGGAAGTACCGCGTAACGATCGACCACAGCGGCAAAGCCGCTGATGTTCAGCAATTTCGCGCAGCCGGTGACCAGCAGCAGCGCCGAGAACAACAGTCGCAGCGCGGTGGCTGGCCACAGCATCGGAGTCATGCTGCGTGGCATCGGGTTGGCAGTTGCCGGGTCAGAGCTGGTGGATGATGGTCCAGTCATACGCAATATGGCGGACTTTGAAATTGATCGGAATCGGTTCATTGCGATATCGGTTGGCATAGTCGATCAGCGAGGGGGCGACCGCAAGAAAATCCTCCGGGAAAAACTTCATGATCTCGGTCAAGTAGACGGTGCGTTTTACGCTGTCGACCCGGACATTGCGCGTTTCGCTGAAGAATTTTCGCGCTTCTCGATCAAGTTCCGCATCCAGTGCCGCTGCGGAGAATGGCGCTCTAGGCAGGCGTGGGCAGCTCTCCGACATGCAGTTCAGCGCGACATGGATGCGCGGCTCTCCCAGTTTCCGGATGATGTTGTTTTCATAGTCTTCGAGACTCATTTGTCTGCCCGCGACGCTGATTTTGCTGCGTCGGAAAAAACTCAACCGGCGTAGCGCCGTCAATTTCCTGGGCAGGTCATGGGTCAATACATGCCTCATCGCCAAGGCATTGTAGGCATTGATATGGTGAGCGATCCTGCTGTGCGGGTCGGGAAACCATTGCGGATAGGCGTCCGGGTCTACCGCAGCGACCCAATCGGTATATCGGTTCAGGGCTTCGGGGTTCTGTTGCAAGGTGTTGAAGTCCACGTAACCCCGTGCATCGACGTGGCGGTCCAGCACCTCGGCCCAGTCCTGGATGGCCTGTTCGGGCGGGATGATGACATCGCCTGCATGCAGACCTGTCGAGGCGCCGAGAACGCTGAGAAGCAGCAAAAATCTTAGTATTTTCATCGGATCACCTCGATAGGAATGGGCGTGCGCGGGCGATTTGTGTGCTGCAGTTCTTCGGCGAGTTTGGTTTTCGCGCGGCCACGGGCGGTCTTGCGGGTCAATGTGGGCTTGGCGGCGTCTGCGCGGGTCGCGCTGGTTTTCCCGGTCAGCGGGTCCCACCAGTGGTCACAGTCGCTGCCGCTGAGTTTGATCGGCTGCAGCAGATGGTGGTCGCGTTTTGCGTTGTAAACGCACATTGAGATGGGTCCATCCGCGGTTATCGTCATGAACGAACATGCACCAATCCGGTCGCAGTCAAGATGCTGCGCGTCCATGAAGTTGTGGATGAAAAAACCGAGCTTGTGCGCTCGGCCGCCGGCGCTGGCCAGATCGCGTTTCATACGCCATGCAAGGCCGCTGAAATGGCGGACGGATCTGGCGAGTAGTGCGGGGCTGCGCAGTGCGTGCAGCAGCAGCCTGGCGGCGGTCCGGCCCATGCGCGCCCGATCGAAATCGATATGCGCGGTGTCTTGCAGCAGCGTTTGCGCATAGTCGTGGTTGCCAAGCAGATCGTGTGCATGGCCGTTGGCGACCAGCGCGAACGCGGCGCGGTTGCAGTCATGATGCCCGACAGTGCCGGCATCGAATCGTAGCCCGGATCCAATCCCGTGCCGGATCCGCGCTTCGACGGTGTCCGGGTCGATCAGCTCGCCGCGCGAAAGCAGAACGCCTCTGCCGGTATCCGCTTGCAGCTGGAAGGATGCGAGCTTGACCACGTCGGCGTGTTCAAGAAAAAATTTCGCGACATTGGCGATTTCGTGAAAATTGCCGTCGAAAACGGTAGTGTTGAAAAATACGCGAAGCCCGAGTCCGCGCACTTCATCGATGTATTGGCTGCGCAGCGCGTTGAGCGCAGCCTCGCTGTCGTAGCCTTTTCGCTCCTGGGTCATGTCGACATGGAATGCGATATCGTTCAAACCCGCCGCAACAAGCCGCTGCAGCAGCGCACGTTTGGCGAGTATGCCGTTGGTGAAGAAGGAGGCGCGCATGTTTCTACTGCGGACATGCTGAATGATGCGCACCAGATCGTCGATATCGCGCAGGGTGGGATCGCCACCGGTGATCTGTACGTCCGTTCCGGAACCGTAGTGCGCGTGGATCAGATCGACCCGACGCAGCAGTTCCGTCAGTGGAATGTCCTTGACTGCTTCTGAGCTTTCCGACAGATAGCACAGCGTGCAGTCGAGGTTGCATCGCTGGGTGACTTCCAGCGCGACGCAGCCGATTGCCCAGCGTCGGCCCATGTACTGCCGATCATGCCACTGACCGGCCGCGTCCGCCCGCGCGCGCGCGCGATCTCGCGGGGTCAATCCGTCGTTCTGCACTGAAAACGGCCGCCAGTCGCGGATCTGTTCGGGCGTGAGCACGCTCATCGGTGACTCCCTGTGTTCGCGGACACCTGCGCTTTGCGTTGGGCCGGTGGCAGTGGAAAATAGTGGCGCTGACTTCTAGAACTCAGATCCACGGCTGGCTTGAAGACATTGGCTGGCGATATCGATTGGATGTCATCTTGGGTATAGAGCACCCATGCGTGAGAAACGGTGCGTATGCCGGTTTCATCCGACCTCAAGCGCTGCGGCTTCCCCGGCCAGCGACGGCGACAGCCAGCAATGTGAGCCAAGCGTCGCGAAGCCGAGCGCCGTCAAACGCTTTCGGTAGAACGTTGCCGATCGCCTATGGAAATCGACATCATCGCCTTCGGTCTCATCTTGGGCGGTGAACGCTTCCAGAAACGCCACGCCGCGGCACAGCTCGGCCAGCCCTGGCAGGCCGCGATCGAGTTCGCGCGTCGGCAGATAGTGCAGTACGTCGCTGCAGATCAACAGATCCACCGGCGCGCACGGGCGCAGCATCTCGAAATCGCCGAAACGCGCGAAATGCAGATTACGGCGCGCGCCGTAGCGCCGGATCGCATACTCGCTGTTGTCGAAGCCGAGATAGCGCAGCTTCGGGCGCAGCTTCAGCAGCGGCGCACGCCACACGCCTTCGCCGCAGCCGATGTCGAGCACGCTTCGGATCGGCCGTTCGAGGTAGTATTCGGCGGTGGCGACCGTCAGCGCGACCTTCCGCTGCAGGCGTTGACGCCCGCCGATGCCCTGTTCGCGATACCAGCGGTCGAAGTAGTTGCGGTCGTAGGTCTTGTCGTGAGGCTTCATGCTTGCATGCTTCATACGTGTCCGATCAGAAGGGAGGTCATCGACAGCGAGCCGATCACATCGTCGTTGAAGAATTCCAGGTCATCGCCGTCGCGTACCAACGCCAGGGCGTAGAGCAGCGGCAGGTAATGCTCGGGCGTGGGAATCGAGAGCGCCGCATCGTCGCCGAGCGCGGGCCAGTCGGCGAGCGCGGCGAGGTCGCCGTCGCGGATCAGCGCGTTGACGCGATCGCGGAAGCGCAGCGCCCACGGCAACGGCGCAGGATCGCGCCAATCGAACAGCCGCAGGTTATGGACGATGTCGCCGCTGGCGATGACCAGCACGCCTTCGTCGCGCAGCGGCACCAGCCGTTGCGCCAACGCGACATGCCATGCGCCCGGCCGGCGCGAATCGAGGCCGAGCTGCACGACCGGAATATCGGCATCCGGATACATCGGCCGCAGCACGCTCCATGCGCCATGGTCGAGCCCACGATCGGGGTGAACCCGCGCGAACGATGCTTCGCCCAACAGTTCGACCACCCGCTGCGCCAGTGTGGGATCGCCCGGTGCGGGATAGCGCACATCGAACAGGGCCTGCGGAAAACCGCCGAAATCGTGGATCGTCGGCGGCGCGACGCTGCCGGTGAGCCACGGCCCCGGCGTTTCCCAGTGCGCCGACACGCAGAGGATCGCGTGCGGACGCGGCAGGCGCGTAGCCAGCACCTGCCACGCGCGCGACCACGGATTGTCTTCGATCGCATTCATCGGCGAACCGTGACCGATGAACAGCACGGGCATCGTCATCGCACTGGGCTCTTCGAGGCGGAGCGTGTCATCCTAACGCGACTCGACAACCACCACTCAGGACGGATCATCCCATGCAGGCTTATTTCTGGACCAAGACCGCCCATCTGGTGTTCGTGATCGCATGGATGGCGGCGGTGTTCTACCTTCCGCGCATTCTGGTGAACATCGCCGAAGTCGGGGACGCGCCGGCGGTCCGCGAACGGCTGGTGCTGATGGGGCGACGGCTGTACCGCTTCGGTCACGTGATGTTCGCGATCTCGGTCGTGCTGGGCATGGTGCTGTGGATGCACTTCAAGATTTCCGGCGGCTGGCTGCATCCCAAGCTGCTGCTGGTCGCGCTGATGTTCGCGTACTTCATCGTCTGTGGCCGCTGGCTGAAAGGCGTAGACAAAGGCCGCGCGCTGCCGTCGTCGAAGGCGATGCGCTGGATCAACGAGCTGCCCGTGTTCGCGCTGATCGCGATCGTCTACCTGGTGATCGCGAAGCCGTTTTGAGCACCGCTGATCGGCGGGAAGAAGCCTTTCTTTCTGTCATTGCGAATTCCGGTTTGATCCGGGTGGGCATCAGGGTGCGGGATCTGCTTCATGGCGATCGAATGAAGTGAAGCAGGTCCCTCCACGGGCAATGCCCGTGTTCGTGACGACAGCGGACGTACGATGCAGGCGATGAGATGCGGCGAATCATTTCGTCCTGAAATCTTCCGGATTCGGCAACTCTACCGGCACGCCTTCCGTGTTGCACAGTTTCGCCGCGCATAGACGCTCGCGCAGCTTCGGCGTGGCCTGCAGCAGGATGTGATAGATCGCGTTCTGCTCCAACGAGCCGCGCACCGCTTGAGCGCCCGGGCCGTGCGCCCAGATGCCGACATCGTCGCCGCCATGGGTTTCGTTGCTGAGCGGAATCATCGCTTCCTGCAGATAATCCGGGTCTTCTGTATTCACGTCCGCCAGATTCGGCCGGCCCTGGGTCGCGGCCTGAAAGCCGCTGATTTCGCGATTGAGATTTTTCGGACCTTCCGGCTGCTGGTCGGTGGCGCCCGCATAACCGGGGCCGTTGGCGTAACTCAGGGTGGTATAGGTCTGCCCGGTAGCGTCGGTGGCATAGCCGCTAGGGTTGCTGCCTTCGCCGCTGCTGCCCTTGACCTTGCCGAGGATCGCGTTGCCGCGCACCGGGTAGCCGGCGAAAGTCATGGTGTGCGAATGATCGGCGGTGACCACGATCAGCGTGTCGTCGGCCGAAGTCATCGATGCGGCGACCGCGATCGCTTCGCTCATCGCGATGGTGTCGGTCAGCGCCCGATGGGCATTGCCGGAGTGGTGCGCATGATCGATGCGACCGCCTTCGACCAGCAGCACGAAGCCCTGAGGGTTGCCGCGCAGACGTTCGATCGCCCCCCGCGTCATCTCGGCCAATGACGGCTCGCCGGCCTTGTCCTTCGGCCGGTCATGCTCGAACTGCATGTGGCTGGGCTCGAACAGTGCCAGCAGTGGTTTGTTCTTCGGCGCAGCGGCGAACTGGGTCGTGTTCCATACATAGCTGCCGTCGGGATGGCGGCGTTTCCATTCCGCGACCAGATTCAGGCCATCCAGCCGCAGGCCGACCTTGTCGTCGTACTCCGGATCGACCTCTGTCGGCGGGAAGAAGTTGCCGCGACCGCCGCCCATCAGTACGTCCGGGCCGTGGCCGTACGGCGTTTCGATCAGCTGTCGCGCGATATCGACGCAGCCGGCAGCCAGCGCTTCGTCCGGCATTTCCGCGTCGTTTTCCCAGTTGCGGTCGGCGGAGTGGGCGAGGGTGGCGGCCGGCGTCGCATGGGTGATGCGGGTGGTGGTGATCACGCCGGTGGCGAGACCGACGTTGGCGGCCAGTTCCCAAAGCGTCAGCAGCGGCGAGCGCAGCGCACCGGCACAGTCGCCGCGCGCGGCGTCCTGGCCGATCCCCAGCACCGCTACGCGTGTTTTCACGCCGGTGGCCATCGCGGTCATGGTGCCGGCGGAATCCGGGGTCTGCATGTCGGTGTTGTAGGTCTTGCTCAGAGCGGTGTGCGGAAACGCCTCCCAGCTCAGCATGTTTTCCTCGCCCGGGCCGCCTTTGCGCTGGCCGTCGAGAATCCGCGCCGCGGCGACCGTCGGCAGGCTCATGCCATCGCCGACGAACAGGATCACGTTTTTCGCCCTGCCGGACATCGCGCCGCGCGAGGCCGCCTGCGCCGCACCTGCGCGGAACCACCAGGCCGGAGTTTCGCCGTCCGGGTGTTGGATCTGCGGGACATCGATGGTTCCGACCGGCGCGGACGCGCGCGGGACGCCTGTGGGCGCGGTGGCGCAGGACGTGGCCGCAAGGGTGCAGGCGAAGGCGAGCAGAGTGTGGCGAAAGGACATGGGCGCGTACGTTTGGCCGAAAGCAGCGATTATGCCCGTCCGACGTTGCAATCATGGGATGCGGTCATGCCGTGTACGCCCTCGCGGTGCCCGCCGCGCTCGGCTATCGTGCGTGATCGATCCACGGGCGCAGACAGCGCCGGAGACCCTTCATGCGCCTGATCTCGGCCTGGTTCCGCATTCCGTTCTGGGCACGCGTGCTCGCCGGCTTCGTGCTGGGCATTCTCGCTGGCTTGGCGATGGGTCCATCGGCTGAGACCTGGTTCGGTCCGCTCGGCGATCTCTATGTCACTCTGATCAAGATGATCGCGGTGCCGCTGGTGTTCTTCGCGGTGATCAACGCGGTGGCCTCGCTGCACGGGCAGAAATCGATGGCCGCGCTCGGCGGCCGCACCTTTTTGTGGTTCGCGATCACCGCAGTGCTTGCGGTCGGCGTCGGTCTTGCGGTCGGCACCGTCATGCAGCCGGGCATGGTGCAGATGCCGCTGATGGTCGATCCCGACTACGTGCCCAAAGACGTGCCCAGCGTCGTGCAGGTGCTGTTGAATGTGGTGCCGTCGAATCCCTTCCATGCCTTGACCGGCATCGGCGAAGTCAAGAACGCCGCCGGCGAAACTGTGCTGAAGGCCGGCAAGGGCTCGATCCTGCCGGTGATCTTCTTCGCCGGGTTGATCGGTTTCGCGATGGTGAAGCTCGGTGAGAAAGTCGCACTTGCGCGCAAGCTCGTGGGCGAAGCCAGCGAGATCTCGATCCAGCTCACCCGCTTCGTTCTGGAGATGACGCCGATCGGCACCTTCGGCCTGATCGCTTCGCTGGTCGGTGCCTACGGTTTCGGGAAACTGCTGCCGTTGGGCAACTTCGTGCTGGCGCTGTACGTCGCCTGCGCGATCCACATGCTCGTCGTCTACAGCGGCCTGCTGATGGCGCACGGTCTGAATCCGCTGAAGTTCTTCCGCGGCGCCGCGCCGGGCATGCAGGTCGCTTTCGTCAGTTCCTCCAGCTTCGCATCGCTGCCGTCGTCGCTGCGCAGCGTGGTTCACAATCTCGGCGTCAACAAGGACTACGCCGCGTTCGCGGTGCCGTTGGGCGCCACCATCAAGATGGACGGTTGCGGCGCGATCTACCCGGCGCTGTGTGCGGTGTTCATCGCCCAGTACACAGGCATCCCGCTCATGCCCGAGCAATACCTGATAGTGCTGATCGCCTCGGTTCTCGGCAGCTTCGGCACCGCCGGCGTGCCCGGCACCGCCGTGGTGATGGCGACCGTGGTGTTGAGCGCCGCAGGCCTGCCGCTGGAAGTGATCGGCTATCTCTACGCCATCGACCGCATCCTCGACATGATGCGCACCATGACCAACGTGACCGGGCAGATGCTGGTGCCCGTTCTCGTCGCGAAAGAAACGGGTTTGCTCGACCGCGATATCTACGAACGTGCGCCGACCAACGTCGGCATCGAAGAAGCCGCGTAGGGCGGGCCCTGGCCCGCCGTTGCGGTCTTTAGGATCGCCTCGTATCTGTGGCGAAGCCGCATAGGGTGCGCTTCAGCGCACCGGCTTTC
>JANLSB010000166.1:0-1847 GCA_031362125.1 Lysobacterales bacterium
TGCGGCGATGGAGCACCCTGTTTGCGATCACTGCCGACATCCGGTGCGCCGAGGCGCACCCTATTTTCTGGTCACCAAAGCGCCACACGTTTTGCGGTATTGATCATGTCCTGCTGCAAATTCCGCTAAGTCTTCTGACGAGGCGGGCTTCGGCCAATCAAGCGCCCCGTCCGCGACGCTCGAATCCGTGACACCTCATCGAGCTCTCCCCTGTCCCACCCCTCGCACCGGAGCGAGATGGCTGTGCGCGTTCGGTTTTCAGTCGACGTCCATGCCGTCGCCCAGAGGGATGTCCCGAATCAAACGATTCACATCAAGGAACACCATGAAACTGAAATCTTTGTTTATCGCAGCGCTGATGCTTGGTGGCCTGGCTGCAGGTCAGGCCTCCGCCCAAAACAGCGAAAAGGATCCCCCAGGCCACCCGAATATCGGTTCTGCGGACTGCTCGCTTGCGGCCAGTCACTACTCTGTTCCGGCTGGCCAAAGCTACAGTTATTCGATACGGGTTTCTTTCGTCGATTTCAGCCCGTTGCCGCCGCCGACCGTTCGGCCCTTTACGGTTGTGTTTTACGGCACCAAGAATGGCGTGAGCGATATCGGACCCGAGGGTGAGACGTATCCCAGCAATATCCCCGGGAACTATCCGGCTGTCCTGCCCGGCTATCTCAATACTGGCGCATTTACGGGCAGCTACGTGCGTTATGCCCTTATCTACAGAAATGGACAGCTGTTTTGCGTCACCAACTCCATCGACATGTCGCTGCAGTAATCCTTTAGTCCTCCGGGGAACGCCGAAAACATTGGCGTTCCCCGGAGGCGCTTTTGCATCGTCGCAAATGTGCGGTTGTGCGCGACATCACCCGTGAGCTAAGGTGCGGAAGCAGGGGATACGCTCGCTCAACAGACAAGGGAATGCAATGAAATTCAAATCAACCGTGATGTCTACGCTGCTGCTGACAGGATTGGCGGCAGGCAATGCAAACGCCGCTTACTGCTCGCTTAGCGTCAGTCACTCCTATGTGACTCTCGGCCAGGACTTCACATACGGCATCACCATCGACGACTCGTTGCCTGGTCCGCCGCCGCCGTCGTGGTATCGGATATTCACTGTCGTGTTCTACGGCGCCAAAAACGGGGTCGCCGATATCCCCGCTTCCGGCGAGACCTACCCGGCATTGTTCCCGTACTACAACTCGACCTTGACGGGATACAACAATATCGGCGGACTGACCGGCCAGTACATCCGCTATGCGCTGATTTACCAAGGCAACCAGTTGGTCTGCGTCACCAACGCCGTGAACGTCACACTGCAATAATCGCAATCCACGGCGGCCCGGCAGATCTGAAACGCGCAGAGTTGCCGGGCCGTTTTTTTCGTGCGGTCGCTTCTGCGATACATCCCCCATGACCGTCCTCCGCATAGACAACGTCGGCAAGCAGTACCCCAGCGGGCATCGCGCGCTGACCGACGTTTCTTTCGCCGTGAATCCCGGCGAGATGCTGTTCGTCACCGGCCATTCCGGCGCCGGCAAAAGCACCCTGCTCAAGCTCATCCATCTGTCCGAACGCCCGAGCAGCGGCGCGGTGCTGTTCGGCGAGCGCAATCTGCGCAAGGTCGGCGGGCGCGGGGTGGCGATGCATCGGCGCGAGATCGGCGTGGTGTATCAGGATCACCGTCTGCTGACCGACCGTAGCGCCGCAGAAAACGTGGCGCTGCCGCTGATCCTGCGCGGCGTGCGTCGCGACGAGATCCGCAAGCGCGTGCGCAGTGTGCTGGATCGGGTCGGCCTGGGTGCGCGGCTGGAAGCGCTGCCGGGCCAGCTGTCGGCGGGCGAACAGCAGCG
>JANLSB010000171.1:0-8662 GCA_031362125.1 Lysobacterales bacterium
GTGCCGCTGCGACTGATGACCACGGAGACGACCGCGCTCGATCGCGGCCTTAATGCGGGCGCGACCTGGTATTACCGGGTCAGCGCGAATATCAACGGCACCGAGGGGCCGGGGAACAGTCCGGTGGCTACCGCCACCGCGACCACGGGACTGGTTGCGCGCTGGGCCTTCGACGAGACCAGAAACGCAGTGATCGTCGACAGCAGCGGTCAGGGCAATCACGGCGAAATGATCGGCGGCGCACAGCGCATCGCCGGTCGCAGGGGCGGCGCGATGCGGTCCACGGCCGTTCGACAGTTCGCCAGCGTGCCGCTGGATCTTTCGCGATACCTCGATCGCAACAACGTCACTGTCACCTTCTGGCTACGCAGCTCAACCCTGCCTGCCGGCTATCGGACAATGGGGGTGCTGGGCAGCGCCTATCTGTACGGGATAGTCGGCAGCGACGGCAGGATCGGCATCAAGGTTGGCGACGAAGGCGATGTCTACAGCGCCGCGTCCGTCATCGATGGTCAATGGCACCACGTCGCCATCAGCCGGCGAAGCGACAATGCGATCAGGATATGGGTCGACGGTGTGCTCAGCAGAAGCGGCCAGACGACCGTCCCCAGCCAACCTGGAATACTCACGGTGCACGACCTGGGCCGCGGCGCGTATTTGAACGGCGAGAGCACCGCTTGGCTGGGCGATCTGGACGATATCCGCATCTACGACCGGATCCTCGATGGGCCGGAGGTGGGGCAGGTGATGGCGGACCAGTCGCTTGGACAGAGTGCGGTTCTGGCGGCCGAGGCGATCGCACCGAGTCTGGTGCATGCCGCCGTAGGTGGCGACATGCGTCCGCAACTGGCGTTCATTGCAGCGCCTGCTTTGAATCGAAGCAGTAGCGGCGCGACGACCCGCGCAGGCGTGGAACGTCGCGCTGGCGGATTCAGTGTTGTCGGAGCGCTCGCAGTGCTGTCTTTGCTCGCGATGCTGCTGTACATCCGCCCGGGATTGGCCGGACACCGATGGGCGACAACCCTGCTGCATAAAGTGCGCATGGCGATGGGGCTTGCAAATCCCTGGCGCTGAGGATGCGGCGCATCGCCTGTCTCGACCATGCGGATCACCCTTTGCAGCCGGCCCTGGCGATTGTCAATGAGGTGCTGGCGCGCTTGGATCGCTTGTTTCAACAGAAGAATGCCGCTGCATGCGGCTGTCGGCCGAGTATCGATCAGAAGATTGGTGTGGTGAAGTGATTGATCTTTCAGCAGCCTCCTAGACAAACCCAGCTCGACGGAGTGGTATGAAAACGACGCCAACGATTAAGAAAAGTCCACCGCGCACAGCACTGCATTACATTCTCAGCTTTTGTGCGCTGTTTCTTTGCTTGCTCACCAGCGCTATGGCAGCGGCGCCGAAGCTCTCCGAACGAATTACTGTGCAACAGACCGTAGAAGGGGATGATTGGAGCTTGCCGTCGGTGCGGCCTTTGCCAAACACCGGTTATTACGATTCACCACCTGAATTACAGAACGAAGATATCCGAACCTTGATTTTGACCTGGAAGGAACTGAACCCGCGCGAAGGAGTCTATGACTTTTCAAGAATGGATCTGGCACTGGCGCAGAAATTTCGCGTTTGGCTACGCCTGTATTCCACCGATACACTGCATGTACCTGCCTGGGTGCTGAAGAAGTACCCTGATGCCCCACGTATGCATCACAGCATCCATGAAGGACTGACTTACCCGGATCTGCTGGGTAACAATAGTTTCGGTTTTTTCATCGCGCCGTGGCACGCAGGCGTGAACAAAGAGTTTTTGCGATTCTTGGACGAATTTGGAAAGCGCCAGTTCTTGGCCAATCCAAAGCTTGCATTTATGTATGTACCGGGCGCTTGGCGCTGGAATGAATGGGTGACGATTTTTGTCCGCGAAATGGAGCAGCAGGGCATTACGCCAGATGCATACGTGCGATGGTTTGAACAGTTGATAGACGCTTACGCCGCAGCGGGTGGCGCGAACGTGCACAAAATGGTTTTCACCGGATACGGTCGGGTAGACGTCGCTGAGGGCAACCAAAAGTTTGTGTTTCGCATCAACGATTTGGAAACCGGGCTTAATCGCATGACCGACTACGCGGTGCGCGCTGGGATGGGCGTTCGAGTGGGCGATTTGGAATGGTTCAACCAGTTCAACGTGATGCCTGCATGGGGCGCGCCGTTTGTGACCGATAGCGGGCTTAACTATCAGGTAATCGACATGAACCACCCGCTTAGAAAAGACCTGCGGCGCGTGATTGGATCGGAGAACGAGGCCTTTGGGGACCCTAATATGCTTCGCGATGCTTCGGATGCTTACTACGTCAAAATGGTCACATTGAAGAGTCTACAGCTCGGCATGAACTGGTTGAACATTCAGCACTACGGCTATGCGCTGAATCCTGATGTGTTGCAGTATTCGCGCAACGTACTCGGTAGAACGGCTGCTAATTCACCCGACGCTTGGGTGGCGCTTCGATCATTTCACGACAGTGTTTATGTCGGCAGTGGCGACACCATCCCCGGAATGCCAAAAGCGCAGGCATTCATTCGTCGCGCCAAAGGCGAATTTCGCAATTGGGATCGCTTTTTGATCCAGCGCGAGGTTTCCCCAGGCGGGCGCACCACGCCCACGGACAAAAATCTGCGAGCCGCCGGTACAGATCGCAACAACGGCCCCAGCTTTGACGCGATTTGAACCGATGTTGCTACCGGCAATGATTCGATCTATTTTCAGATCGATGATAAGTTTGTGGGAACGGTCAAGCAAAAGATCGCCTTGAAAGTAACCTACTTGGATAATTCTGCCGAATGGACGCTGCGCTACCGTACTCAAGCTTCCAAAATCGAAATCGCAAGTCCCGTCATCGTTGGACGCGGCAGCGGGCGGTGGAAAACAGTGACTTTCCACTTGGAGCGTATGCCGCAATCAGCCGCTTACCCTCGCGGCATGGACTTTCGTTTGCATAGCAGAAAAGGCGACCTGAGCACCCGCTTTGTGCGGCTGGTCAAGCGCTGAGGCAAGTTCTTTCTTCAGCACGTCGCTATGGTGAAATGCACTAGTGAATATATGTGCGCATATCTGCTGGATCAGCAAAAAAGCGCAAGCGTGCTGGTCCAGTTGTTTGGAAGTTCACTAAGAGCCTGTTTAAAATCTTGGCAATCCGCGATTGGAAACGACTCACGAACATTTGATCATCTATACAGCCGCCTTCAGCGGCCTGAAGGCCGCTCTGCCGATGCGCTTTTCAAAGACATTGAAAAAACTGTTAAAGATCTTCAGCGTTTGTTTGTTGAATCCCGCTGCCCTTCGCTCAGCGTCCAGCCGATCAACTGTGCAGTGGCATCGCCCAAGCCCTGCTCGAATGCGCGATTGATCTGCACGACAGCGGTGCCGTCGGCAGGCGTGGCCACATCGAATACGCGGCTGGCGACGACGCGATTGTCGGCGTTGTGGACGAGGCGTGCGCCGATTTCGATCCGTGCATTCGGCGTGGCGCCGTCGCCGTAGTCGGACTCGAAGCGTCTGAGATCGAGCAGCAGTTCGTACTCTGCGCTGACGCCTTCGCCGCGCCGTGCGATGCCGGCCAGGCGGCCGGTGTCGGCGAACGCGCGTACAAGCGCGTCCAGTACGATGTCCGGCGCTGGCTGCGTCCACGCCGCGCCTTTGTAGACCTGCAGTTCGCCCGGCTGCGGGCGCACGAGAATGCGCGCAGAGTCGTGCATGGTGTCTGCGTAAGGGCGTGCGATCTGCAGCTGCCAGTTGACTTGCGGCCATGCGGAATCAGCCGTGTGTTCGAATGTCATCTGCTGAGGAGTGGGATCGTACAGCGCCAGGGTTTCCTGCTTCGGCAGAATGCCGCAGCCGGCGAGCGATGCCGTGGCGAGCAGCAGCGCAGCGATGCGGAGACCAGTAACAGAGCGCGCGGGAAGATGTCGATTCATCAGGGCTCGAACTCCTTGGGTTTCTGCCGGCCCAGTACATAGCCGGCCGGGTTGTCTTCGAAACGCGCGCTGATCTTGCGCAGGTCTCGCACCAGTGACCGCAGTTCTTCCATCGTCGGGCCCAGCTGGCTCAGGCCGTCCTGGGTGAAATTGTTGATCGCGCCGCTGTTTTCGATGAGCAGCTTGTCGGCGTTGCTGGCGGCGGAGTCCAGGCGGTTCAGGGTGCTGTCGAGCTTGGCGATCAGCTGCGGCAGCTTCTGCACCAGCTCGCGGTCGAGATCGGCGATCGCGCCGTTGGTGGTGTCGAGCGTCGTCGCGAGTTTTTCGCTGGAGATGCGCGCGTTGACGATCAGCGCGCCGAGGTCCTCGCGCTGATCGGCGAGCGCGCCGGTCGCGCTTTCGATGTTGTCCAGGGTCTGGGTGATGTTGCGGATATTGCCGTCGCTCAGCACCTTGTCCAGCCTTGCCACCAGCTTGGTCGCTGTTTCGGCGATGTTCTGCAGCGCCGAGGCTTCGGTGAGGATCGTCGGCACGGTGTCGCCGTTGTCGGGCACCAGCGACTTCGCGTTCGGGCTGCCGCCGGTGAGCTGGATGAAGGCGGTGCCGGTGAGGCCGGTGAACGACAGCTTCGCGCGCGTGTCCACCTTTACCGGCGTAGTCGCGCGCAGTTTGACGTGCGCGATCACTTTGCGCGGATCGTCCGGCGCCAGACTCAGCGTGTCGACGGTGCCGACGCTGATACCGTTGTACTGCACGCTGCCGCCTTCGGTCAGGCCGGTCACGGCTTCGTCGAAGACGACGTTGTAGAACCGCCAGTCCTTGTCGGAGGTGTATTTCGCCGCCCACAGCGCGAACAGCAGCAGAAAAGTCGCTGCCACCAGGGTGAAGGCGCCGATCAGTACGTAGTTGGCACGGGTTTCCATATCAAATGCTCTTGACGAAGCTGCGTTGGCTGTCGCGCGCGGCACGACCGCGCGGGCCGTTGAAATATTCCTGCACCCACGGGTGATCGAAACGTTCGATCTCTGCCAGCGGTGCCACCGCGATCACGCGCCTTTCAGCCAGCACCGCGACACGGTCGCAGATCGCATACAGCGTGTCGAGGTCATGGGTGATCAGGAATACGGTGAGACCCAGCGCCTGTTGCAGGGTACGGGTGAGATGGTCGAACGCAGCCGCACCGATCGGGTCGAGACCGGCGGTGGGTTCGTCGAGAAACAGCAGCGGCGGGTCGAGCGCGAGCGCACGCGCAAGCCCCGCGCGTTTGCGCATGCCGCCCGACAATTGCGACGGCAGTTTGTCCAGCGCATCCGGCGGCAGTCCGGCGAGTTTCACCTTCAGCAACGCCAGCTCATACAGCAGCGAATCCGGCAAGTCCGGATGATGTTCTTTCAGCGGCACCTGCACATTTTCGCCGACGGTCAGCGACGAGAACAGTGCGCCATCCTGGAATAGCACCCCGGTATTGCGCTCGATATGCAGCCGGTCTTCGGTCTCGCGCGAGCGGCCATCCACGCCGAGCACTTCGATCTGCCCTTCATCGGGATCGCGCAGGCCGATGATCGAACGCATCAGCACCGACTTGCCGCTGCCCGACCCGCCGACCACGCCGATGATCTCACCGCGACGCACGTCGAGATCGAGCTTGTCATGCACCACCTGCGCGCCGAACTGGTTGTGCAGCCCGCGGACTTTGATGATGGGGGCTTCGGTAGCGGTTTCGGTTGCCATCACCACCCCATGTGCATGAACCAGATCGCCGCGATCGCATCGAACACGATCACCAGCGAAATGGTCTGGACCACGCTGGACGTGGTGCGTTCGCCGACCGACTGCGCGCTGCCGGTGACCTGCAGACCTTCCAGGCAGCCGATCAGACCGATCGCCAGCGCGAAGAGCGGCGCTTTCGCCATGCCGACCAGGAAATGTCGCAATTCAATGGTTTCGTGCAGCCGGCCAAGAAAAGCCTGCGCCGGGATGTCGAGGCTGGTCGCGCAGACGAACATCCCGCCGAGCAGGCCTGCAAGCATTGCGATGAAGGTCAGCAGCGGCAGCATCGTGATCAGCGCGAGCAGGCGCGGAATCACCAGCAGATCGACTGGATCCAGACCGAGCGTGCGGATGGCGTCGACTTCCTCGCGGCTGACCATCGAGCCGATCTGTGCGGTGAAGGCGCTGGCGGTGCGGCCGGCAAGGATGATCGCGGTGAGCAGCACCGCGAACTCGCGCAGGAAAGCGATGCTGACCAGCTCGACCACATAGATCGAGGCGCCGAAATCGGCCAGGATATTCGAGCCCAGAAACGCGATGACCGCGCCGACCAGAAACGACAGCAGCGCCACCAGCGGCACCGCGTCCAGCCCGACCTGCTCCATGTGGTAGACAGTGGCGATCGCACGTAGCCTGCGGGGCTGGGCGACGGTGCGGACCAGCTTCGTCAACGTCTCGCCGAGAAAACTGACCAGCGCGAGTACTTCGCTGGCGTTGTCGTGGACCGCGTGGCCGAGGCGTTCCGCCGTGGCGGCGAAACCGTAGGGTTTTTTCGCCTTAGGCCGCCCGTCCTTGACGTCTTCGATCACCTGCACCAGCGCGCGGTGATCCTCGCGGAACTGCAGCGCATCGTTGTTCAGCCCACGGCGCGCGATATGACGCAGCAGTTGCAGCACGCCGAGCGAATCGAGGCGCGAAACTGCGGAGGCGTCGAGATGGCGCACCTGTTCGGGCACTGCGCGCAGCTCCGCACCGATGGCCTCGGCATACTGCAGTGTCCATTCGCCGGACAGGCGCACGCACGCCGCGTCGTTCGGATCGATCTCGATGCTCGGAACGGCGCAGATGGGGGGTGTCATCGTCGTGTGGGCGTCTGCATTGCCGGCAGCATAGCCGAGCGACGTGACGTCACGCGTCGGGCCTCGGCCGCGCTATCGCGGCAGGCCATGGTTGTCGCATTCTTCGATCGCCGCTTCGGCGAGGATCTTCTGTTCCGGTTCGCGGCCGGGCAATGGCTCAGCCGCGTCGCCACGCGCGACGCGCAGGGCGTTGCGATAGCAGAGCCGGGCACGGGCATCGTCGTCGGCTTGGGCAAAGCCGTCGCCCAGCGCTTCCCACGCCTCGCCGCCAGCCCCGTGGGCGATGGCGCAATGCAGCGCCTGTTCGGCCTGCGGCCATTGCCTCTGCGCCCACGCCAGCCGCGCGACGCCCAACAGGGCGCCCGGGCTGGCGGGATGCGCCTGTAGCCAGCGTTCGGCGTGGGCGCGTCGGCGTTCAAGTGCTGCGGTGTCGAGACGTTCGACCGGCAGCGCGCCGTAATGCGCGGCGAGCGATTCATCCCACTGCGCGTCGAGGGCCTGTTCAAGGCTGCCCGCAGCGGCGTCGTCCCAGCGCAGCGCGGCGGCGCGGTCGGCGTAGGCGCGCACCACGGCGGCTGCGTTGCGCAACGTCGCTGGCAGTGCATCCCAGTAATCGGCCAGAGCGTTGCCGTCGGCTGCCTCGCGCAGTGCGCCTTCGGCCCAGAGGCGTTCGCGTCCGGCCAGTTGCGAAGTCGACAGCGCCTGCTGCTTGCGCAATGCGCCGAGCATGCCGTAAGCCTGCACGCTCTGGCCGGTGGCGGCCAGCGCATCCGCGCGCAGCGCGAGCCCGCGCGGCGTCAGCGCCTGATCAGCAACGCTGTCGAGCTCGCTGACGGCATCGGCGACGCGGTCTTCGGCAAGTGCGGCCCCGGCCAGCACGACGGCGCGCGAAATCGCATGCTTCGCCGGCAAGGCGTCGAGATGCGCGGTTGCAGCCGCGACATCGCCGCGCGCCAGCGCCGCGTGTGCGGCGGCCACCCGTGCCGGGGCTTCCAATTGCGGATCGAGTGCCGCCCGCGTCAACAACTTTTCGGCCTGCGTGAAACGGCCCTGGTGCAATGCATCGATCCCGTCGCCCAGACGCGCACGTGCAATGCGTTCGCGTCGCCGATACCACAGTCGGAACGGCAGACTCAGCAGTTTCCACAACAGCCAGATCGCGAGCATCGCAACGCCGAGCATCAGTAATCCGCCGACCAGCGTGGCTTCCAGGCTGATGCCGAGATAACGCACCAGTACGAAGCCGGGATCCTGGATCAGCACCTGCGTCAGCAGGGCGCCCGCCAGTGCGAGCAGAATCAGGAACAGCAGGTGGCGGAAGAGGTTCATGCGCTTGCGTAGACGGTCACGATCGAAGCGGACGCCAGCGTTTTCATCGGGATATCTCGCATCAGGCCCCCCGCTGCGCGCGCATTTGTTCCAGCGTGCTGCCAAGAGTGGGTATGTCCAGCGCCAGCGGCGCATCGCGCAGCGTTTTGACTGCGTTGCGCAGCGCGCGACGCTGCGGCGAGTCCGGCCACAACCGCAGCAGCCAGGCGTCTGCGCGATCGAGTGAAGCGCGCAGCGCGGCGGAGTCGCGACGCTCGATCGCAGTACGCGCGAGGGTCAATTCGAGCAGCAGCGCGACATCCCCGGCGTTGCGGTCGTCGCTGGTCAGCGCCGTTGGTGCATCGATGCGACGCACGCTGATCAACCGCGACAACACCCGCTCCCACCACGCTGCGCCCGGCGACAGCGCCGCTGCGCGGGGCAGCGCGGCGGGGTCGGGCAGTTTCGCGGCGAGCGCGTCGAGCCGCAGCAGCGCAGTCTGGCGTGGATCGGCGCCGAGCGCATCCAGCGCGGCG
>JANLSB010000192.1:0-2535 GCA_031362125.1 Lysobacterales bacterium
CAGGCCCGTCCGATGCATGCCCGTCCGATGCCGACATGGTCTGCGGACGCGATCCGACCCACATCATCCGGAAGCAATACACCACGAACGCGAGCCAGAGGGTGTAGCCGATGATGCCGGTTTCGGCGAGGATCAACACGAACGAGTTGTGCGCGGTCAACGGGTTGTAGTCGGTGTATTGATCGGGACCGACGCCGAACACCGGATGCCCCTGGAACATCTGCAGGCCCTCGTACCAGGATTCGATGCGTCCCTGCGCGGACGCCTCCTCGGCATCGATCTCGCTGAACCGCGACGGCAGCGCCAGCAACACCGCCACCGCCATGCCACCCAGCGCACCCGCCACGAGCACGCCCTTGCGCTGCCAGACATGCACGCCCATCACCGCCAGCAGCGCCAGCAGCGCGCCGCGCGAATCGGTCAGATACACACCGTAGACCAGCACGCCGGTCACCACCAACCAGAACAGACGACGCAGCCCCATCAGACCGCCGCGACTGCTCAGATATGCGGCCATCGGAATGCAGCTCACGAACAGCAGGCCGAGATCATTGGGGTCGTTGAAAATCCCGACATACTGGATGCGAGTGCCCTGCGACAGCTCGATGCCTGTCCAGCCGACGCCGATCTGCTGCTGCTCGATCCCGTGCACCGCCAGGACCGCGGCGCACAGCGCGAAGACCGCCATGGTCTTCAGCACCCGGCTGCGGCGATCCAGGCCATTGGCGAAGACCACGAATGCCAGCACCACCGGCGCGAATTTGCCGATCTGCTCGATCGCGCCGCCGATCCAGCCATTGAAGACGTGCGACACCAGCATCACGCAGAAAAACATCAGCAGCAGCGAATACTGCGGCGCATCGAAGTGTTTCCTCGGCGACAGCAGCCAGAAACCGGCCGCGGCGATCAGCATGATCGGCTGCAGCGGCAGGCCGACGCTGTCGACCATCGCCGGATAGTCCTGCGGCCGGATCAGCACCAGCAGCAGATAGAGCATCATCGCGACGAACATGGCGTGCCTTATCCGATCCGGGTACGCGAGCGATGGCAGAAGACTTCCGGCAGGGCGAGCATGGCTTCGAACCAGTCCGCATCCATCTGTCGTTCGATCGGAATCCGCCGCATCGCGTAGCGCGAGGCCGCGCGCAGCGATTCCGGACCGGAAATGTAACTGCAGGCCATCCGATAACCGGCCTCGCGTACCGTCGCGACCACCTCGTCGCTGTAGGCATCGACACCGCCGACCGGATAGGAAATCACATGCGTCCGTGCGCCGAGTTCGCGGTCGATCGTGCGCTTGGACGATGCCACTTCCTCGCGCATCGCCGCCGGCTGCATCCGCGCGAGCATGCGGTGATCGACGCCATGCGAACCGACCTCCATCCCGCTCGCATGCATCTCGCGCAACTGCGCCCAGGACATCGGCCGGCAGTCGGCATGGCCGGCATCCGAAGGCATCGACCATTCGCGCTGCAGGCGATCGATCAACGCCTGCTGCGCGTCCGCATCGAGCAGCTTGATGCGGTCGAGCACCTGGCCGGCGAGTTCGCGACGCGCAGCGAGATCGTCCGGCAAAGCCCAGTCGATCCGCAATTCGGGCGACTTCAGCGCTGCGGCGCGGGTCGTGCACAGCATGTGCACCAGCCAGTCGTAGGCGTAGGGCTGTCCCGAATCGATATGTCCGGTGGAGACGAAGAACATGGCCGACAGACCGGCATCGCGCAGGATCGGCCATGCGCATCGGTAATTGTCGTCGTAGCCGTCGTCGAACGTGATGAGCACCGCGCGCCTCGGCACCGGCCGGCCGCGATCGAGACAATCGATCAGCTCGTCGAAACGCATCGGTACGAAGCGGCGCTTGACGATCGCCAGTTGCCGACGGAACGCGTCGCTGGAGGCGCTGATCAGTTCGGGATCGAACCGGAAATCGCTGGGCTCGGCTTCATCGAGCACACGGTGATAGGCGAGGATCCGCACATCGCGAAGCAACGCCGCCCGCACCCGCCCGATCAGGGGCAGCAGGCCGGCTCGACCGCAGGCGCGCGCCAGCCGCGGCCGACGGCCGGCCAACGGCAACTCCCCCGCCCGGATCCCGGCGTCTCCACCCGTAACGCTCATCAAACCCCCTGTGTCATCACGCATAACGCATTTCCCGCCACGATCCGGACGGTCATTCCGATGGCCATCCCGACGACAGACGCCGCTTGCATTCGCACGGCGAACGCGGTCCACTGCGCGCCTCCCACGGATACCGGCGATGGAGCTGACATGGCCGAAGACACCGATTTCGGAGCGCTGTACCGTGAGCTCGGGATCGATTCGACCTGCTCGCTCACCGAGCTGCGAGGCGCATGGCGGCGGCGCGTGTCGCAACTCCATCCGGACCTGGGCGGGAGTGAAGAGGATACCGGACAGCTGCAGCAATTGAACCGTCTCTACGATGCGGCGCTGGATTTCCACGCGCGCTATCAGAGGATGCCCGGCGACATGTCCCCGGGCCATCTGTCGCCGGAGAGGCCCGAACCCGCTTCCAGC
>JANLSB010000199.1:0-2406 GCA_031362125.1 Lysobacterales bacterium
CGGCTGCGCCCAGACGCAGTTGCGCAATTCGAGCACCCCGACACGGGCCTCCGGCGGCACCGCCTGTTCCACCGCCGCACGCGCCATCTCCAGGTACGCCACCGCAGGCAGTACACATTGCTCCGTGCCACGCAGCAATACCCGATGATCGGCAAGAAAGGGCTCCTCGCCCGTCAGCGTCGACCGGTACGCCTGACGGCTCAGATCCGATACGTTCTCGTGAAGCAGTGGATGCAGCATCGCTCTCGCTGCCAAGTCAATCGACGACTTCGGCGTACTGGCCTGCGGTTGGATCCAGTGCCGCTCTTTCGCGAAAGGATACGTCGGCAGTCGCGCATGGCTTCGCTTGAGATCGTACAGTCGGGACCAGTCGATCTCGATGCCTGAAGTCCACAGAAGGCCGAGTTGTTCCAGATCGTTGTGACGCAGCGCCTGGTCTATCAACAGCCGTGCGGACTTCGTCTGCCAAAGGCGTTCGGTCGATATTCCACCTGCACTTACATTCCCGAACCATCCGTGCGCGGGCTCTTTGCCTTCGCGCAACCAGCGCTCGAGCGCTGTCTTCAACTCGATATGGTCGGCGATCTTCAGCGCGAGACGCACCTTCATCGCCGTACGTCCCAGTTGCCAGCTGTAAATCGCGTCACTGAAACTGCCGTCGGATCCGCTCAGATCGAGCCAGTCGATGACGCGCTGAACATATTCGCGCAGGCGTTCGCGATTCTCTGCGGAAAGCACGAAGAGATAGGGACCATCGTCATCATGCAGAGAAGCGGGCTCCGGATATTCCTGCAAGACGACGTGCGCATTCGCACCGCCAGAGCCGAAGCTGCTCACACCAGCCATCCGGACAGGCGCAAGCCAATCTGCCAATCGATGCTGGATATGAAACGCCGTATCCAGTTCGATCTTCGGATTCAGCGACTCGAAATTCACCGTCGGCGGCAATATCCGGTGCTGCATCGACAGCACGACTTTCAGAACGCCGGCAAGGCCCGCTGCGGATTCCAGATGCCCAAGATTGCTCTTGAGCGAACCGAGGCTGCATGAATCACGGGTCTGCGCCACTGCACGCTGCGCGTAGGCCGATTGGATTCCCTGCACTTCGATCGGGTCGCCCAGCGAGGTGCCGGTGCCGTGCGCCTCGATATAGCTCAGGTCTTCTGCGCGCACCCCAGCATCGTCCCATGCCGCCATCAACAGCTCGCGCTGCTTGACCGGATTCGGAACGGTCAGGCCGGAGGCAAGGCCGCCGTGATTGATGGCGGAACCTTTGATCACCGCATGGATACGATCACCATCGGCGACCGCGCGCTGCAGTGGCTTGATCAGCAACACCACCGCGCCTTCTGCCCGCACATAGCCGTTGGCACCGGCGTCGAAGACCTTGCAGCGTCCGTCAGCGGCGAGCATGCCCGCTTTGTGATATGCCAGCGAAAGATCCGGATGGCAGATCACGTTCACGCCTGCGACCAAAGCGACGCTGCATTCGCTGCGACGCAGCGACTGAACGGCCGTATGCAGCGCAACGAGCGATGAGGAGCATGCCGTATCGACAAGCATGCTCGGGCCTGAAAAATCGAAAAAATAGGAGACCCGATTGGCAACAACGGCAAGCGAGCTTGCGACCCCAAGATGCGCTTCGACCTCTACGCCCGCATCCTGCAACATGCGGCTGTAGTCGCTGTTGCTCGCGCCAACGAAGACACCGACGTTGGAGCCAGCAATATCCGCAGGGCGGACGTTTCCATCCTCCAGGCAAGTCCAGACCAGTTCAAGCATCAGTCGCTGCTGTGGATCCATCAACTGGGCTTCGGCCGGTGAAATCCGGAAGAAAGCGGCATCGAACGCATCGAGATCCTTGACGAACCCGCCTTGATCGATCCCCGGCCAGTCGCGTGCGCTCAACCAGGGACCGCGTCCACTCGGGTAATCTCCGATGACACAGGCGCCTGAAGCCAAAACGTTCCACAAATCCGACGGCGACTGGATAGCGCCCGGCAGGCGGCACGACATACCGACGATGGCAATATCGATTTTGTCGGGATCGACATCGACGGCGGTCATCAGTGGTTGCGAGACCGGGGAATCATGCAATTCATGGAAGTCGGAGAAGTCAAGCGAGTTGGGCGAATCGCGACCAGCGATCGCCACGTCATCGACTTCACATCCGATCCGCTTCGACACTTTGCTGAGGTTGTTGAACTCGAAAAAGAACGATGCCGGCAACCGTTCGCCATACTCCCGCTCGATCAGCCTCTGCAACTGCAGCAGACCGGCGACAAGATGAGTCGTGTCGTAGCTACGTCCGCCGATCACGACAGGCGACGGGTCGGCGAGGCGACGCTTCGGCGACCGCAGGACCCGCTCGGGTGCGCCTGCGGCCAGCGATTCAGCGACCCGCCC
>JANLSB010000208.1:0-8117 GCA_031362125.1 Lysobacterales bacterium
CCCGGAATGCACGTTCGCCGTGCGGCTGCTCGCAGACGAGGTGTGCAGCACGGAGAAGATGGTCCACTTCTGCCGCAGTCATCCGTCGCGGGAATTCATTATCGCTACCGAGAGCGGGATGTTGCACCGCCTGCGCCGCGAACCGACGCGCACCAGCGACGGCATCGACATCAGACTGTGGGCGAATGCCGAGTCGCGCGAGGACGTGGCCGAGGCGCATGCGCTGGGCGCCGCTGGCGTCGGCCTGTACCGCACCGAATTCCTGTTCATGCATCGCCCCGCAGACCTGCGGTATACCGTGCCGGACGAAGAGGAGCAGTTCCTCGCCTATCGCGATCTAGTGCTGGGCATGACCGGGCGCACGGTCACCATCCGCACCCTCGACATCGGCGCCGACAAGGCCGACGAAAGTGGGCTGGCGCTGACTGGCGAACCGAATCCCGCGCTGGGCCTTCGCGGCGTTCGCCTGTCACTGTCGCGCACCGACCTGTTCCGCACCCAACTGCGCGCGATCCTGCGGGCCAGCGCCTATGGTCCTGTCCGGGTGCTGGTGCCGATGGTCAGCGGCCGCGAGGAAATGATCGCGGTGCGCACGCTGATGACCGCCGTGCAGCGCGAACTGCGCAGCGAAGGCTGCGCGATCGCCGACGCGGTACCGCTGGGCGCGATGATCGAAGTGCCTTCGGCCGCGATCGCGCTGCAGACCTTCATCGATACCACCGATTTCCTGTCGATCGGCACCAACGACCTGGTGCAGTACCTACTGGCTGCCGACCGCACCAACGAAGCCCTGGGCGAACTGTATTCGCCGCTGCATCCAGCGGTGCTCCGCCTGCTCTACAGCGTGATCCGCATCGCCCGCGCACGCGGCAAACCGCTCGCGGTCTGCGGCGAAATCGCCGGCGACCCGATGTTCGCGCCGGTGCTGCTGGCGCTGGGGCTGGAAGAATTCAGCCTGCATCCCGGAACGCTGCTCGAAGTGCGCCGCGCCGTGCGCCAGCTCGATCTTTCGGCGCTGCGCGCACGCACCGCCACGCTGCTGCGCGCCCGCGACCGCGCGAGCATCGAGCGATGGCTGGCGCAGGCGACCGCATGAATGCCCGCACGAATACCCACTCGAACATCCAGCCCCCCATGACCGACCAGATCTTGAATGCGCCCGGACAAGTGCCGCAGTTCTCCGAAAACTGGTTCGAGCACAACATCCCGCACTGGGAGCAATGGCTCGGCGCATTCCGTGGTAAACCCGGGCTGCGCGCACTGGAGATCGGCAGCTTCGAAGGCCGCTCGACGCTGTGGCTGTGCGAACACATCCTGACTGCGGACGACAGCCGCGTCGACTGCGTCGATCTGTTCGCGAACGATCCGGTCTATGGCGACTACCATGCGCGTTTCCGCGCCAACACCGCCGCGCACGCGCGCAAAATCACCGAGCACGCGGGCTACAGCTTCGACGCGCTGCGTCGGGTGGAAGGCGTGTTCGATATCGTCTACATCGACGGATGGCATTCGGCGTTCGGCGCACTGGCCGACGGCGTGATGACGTGGCCGTTGCTGAAAGTCGGCGGCGTGATGATCTTCGACGACTACATGTGGGTGCCGCCGAAGTACGGCAAACCGAAGAAGCCGAACCGGCTGGCGAGATTCTGGGCGAAGCTGCGCGGCAGCCACTGGCGCCAGGAAGCGCTGTTGAAACAGATCCACAGCGTCGCGACCGAAACGCCGAAACTCGGCGTCGACGGCCTGCTGGCGACGCTGGAGGGCGACTACGAACTGCTCGGCATCAGCCACCAGCTTGCGGTGCGCAAGATCCGCGGCTTCGACCAGGGACAGGTCGGACACGACACGTAGGTCGGGTTTCGACCGGATACAAAGACCCGGTCAAGCAGGCCTTCGCTTCGGGCTCGGAACGAAAGCAATGATTGAGTGCGCTGCATCTTTTTTTGTAGGAGCGGCGGAAGCCGCGAAGCCTACATCCCATCCGCTGCATCGATGCTCGCAATCCATCACGCCCCCGATGTCGTCACTCAAGATTGCGAAGATCGCATCCGCTCGACGTCGTCGGCCTCGCGGCTTCCGCCGCTCCTACAACATCACAAGCAGGTCCCTCGCTTTCGGCTCGGGATGACAGCCGTGATCGTTCAACCGATCGTCGCGCGCGCATTGCGGAACATCCGCAGCCATGGCGAATCATCCGGCCACTCGCCCGGGCGCCAGCTCATGTTGACGCTGCGCGGCGTGCGTTCTGGATGCGGCATCAGGATGGTTGAACGGCCGTCGCGGCTGCTCAGACCCGCAATCGCATGTTCTGATCCGTTCGGGTTCGCCGGATATCCCGCAGCCGCGCTGCCGTCGTTGGCGACGTAGCGCAGCGCGACTGTGGCAGCATCGCGGTCCGCATCGCTGTCGAACATCGCGCGCCCTTCGCCGTGCGCGATCGCCACCGGAATGCGCGAGCCGTGCATGCCGGCGAAGAACAGCGACGGCGAATCGGCCACTTCGAGCAGGCCGAAACGCGCCTCGAACTGCTCGCTGCGATTGCGCAGGAAGCGCGGCCAGTATTCGGCGCCGGGGATGATGGCCTTGAGCTGCGACAGCATTTGGCAGCCGTTGCATACGCCGAGCGAAAACGTATCCGGACGCGCGAAGAACGCGGCGAAGGCGTCGCGCAGCGCGGCGCGTTCGAGGATCGAGGTGGCCCAGCCGCGGCCCGCCCCGAGCACGTCGCCGTAGCTGAAACCGCCGCAGGCAGCGAAACCGGCAAAATCGTCGAGCACGACGCGGCCGGCGATGAGGTCGCTCATGTGCACGTCGACCGCCGCGAAGCCGGCGCGATCGAACGCGGACGCCATTTCGATCTGGCCGTTCACGCCCTGCTCGCGCAGGATCGCCACGCGCGGCCGAACACCGGTGGAAATATACGGCGCGGCGATGTCCTCGGCCGCATCGAAGGCGAGTTTTGGCCGCAGACCGGGGGCATCGAAACGTCGCACGGCATCGCGCTCTTCATCGGCGGATTCGGGGTTGTCGCGCAGCCGCTGCATCGCGTGGCTGACCGACCACCATGCATCGAACAGTTCGTCCCAACGCCACTCGACCAGCACCTCGCCGTCGCGATGCACGCGCACCGCAGGCGCGGTGCTGGGCCGCGCGATCCGCTGTGCGCATTCGATCAGACCGTGCTGAGAAACAAGATCGGCGAACTCGGCGCGGTCTTCGGTCGCGATCTGCACGATCGCGCCCAGCTCTTCGCAGAACAGCGTACGCAGCGCATCGCTGCCCCAGTGGTCGAGGTTGACGTCGAGGCCGAGATGCGAGCAGAACGCCATCTCGCACAGCGCGGCAAACGCGCCGCCGTCGGAGCGGTCGTGGTAAGCGCGCACCAGCCCGCGCTCGCGCGCGTCGCGCATGAGCTCGAACAAGCCGCGCAGACGCTCTGGATCATCCAGATCAGGCACGGAATCGTCGCCGTGACGCCCGCCGAAACCGTGGTAGACCTGCGCCAGAATCGAGCCGCCGAGCCGCTTGCGGCCGGCGCCAAGACCGATCAGCCACAGCTCGGTGTCGCCGTCGCGCGACAGCAGCGGCGTGAGTTGCGCGCGTACATCTTCGACTGCGGCGAATGCAGTGACGATCAACGACACCGGCGATACCGATTTGTGCGCTTCGCCATCGACGCTCCACTGCGCCTGCATCGACAGCGAATCCTTGCCGACCGGAATGCTCAGATCCAGCGCAGGACACAGCGCCATGCCCACAGCCTTGACCGCGTCGAACAGGCGCGCGTCTTCGCCTGCATGCCCGGCGGCGGCCATCCAGTTCGCCGAAAGTTTGATCTGCTGCAATGACGTCACCGGCGCGGCGAGCAGATTGGTGATCGCCTCACCCACCGCCATGCGCGCGGCGGCGGCGGGGTCGATCAGCGCGAGCGGTGCGCGCTCGCCGATCGCCATCGCTTCTCCGGCAAACGTATCGAAACCGGCAAGCGTGATCGCGCAGTCGGCGACCGGCATCTGCCACGGCCCGACCATCTGGTCGCGCGCGGTCAACCCGCCGACGCTGCGATCGCCGATGGTGATGAGGAAGTTCTTCGCGGCGACGGTGGGATGTGCAAGCACGCGCAGACCGGCTTCATGCAGATCGATGTCCTTGCCATTGAGCACGGGCCATTGGCTTGCAGCCGGCCGCTGGGCGTCGCGGTGCATCTTCGGCGCTTTGCCGAAGAGGACGTCCATGGGCAGATCGATGGCGAAAGGCTCGGAATGGGCAATGGGGAATAGGGAATCGTCAGGCGCAGGCCTTTCACTATTCCCGATCGCCGGTTGCCGATTCCCGAGCGCAGCAGCGCCATAACCCACGACAAGGCGCTCTTCCGCCGTCGCCACGCCCACCGCCGCGAACGGGCAGCGCTCGCGTTCGCAGAGCGCGGCGAATTCGGCCAGGCGCTCTGGCGCGACGCCGAGGACGTAACGCTCCTGCGACTCGTTGCACCACAGTTGCATCGGCGACAAAGACGGATCGTCGCTCGGCACCTTCGCGAGATCGATCACGCCACCCACGCCGGAGTCGTGCAGCAGTTCGGGAATCGCGTTCGACAGACCGCCTGCGCCGACATCGTGGAACCACAGGATCGGATTGCATTCGCCGAGAGCGACGCAGCGGTCGATCACTTCCTGGCAGCGGCGCTCCATTTCCGGGTTGTCGCGCTGCACGCTGGCGAAATCGAGATCTTCGGCGCTGTCGCCGGAGGCGACCGAACTGGCGGCACCGCCGCCGAGGCCGATCAACATCGCCGGGCCGCCGAGCACGATCACCGCGTCACCGGGGGAAAGTTTGATTTTCGACACCATGGGCCGATCGATCGCACCCAGACCACCGGCGAGCATGATCGGTTTGTCGTAGGCGCGGGTCAGGCCATCGCCATCGCGCAATTCAAAACTGCGGAAATAACCGGTGAGATTCGGGCGGCCGAATTCGTTGTTGAACGCCGCAGCGCCGAGCGGGCCGTCGAGCATGATCTCCAGCGCCGGCGCCATCCGTGGATTGAGCGTGCGACTGCCTTCCCACGGCTGCGACAGCGTCGGAATGCGCAGATGCGACACGCTGAAACCGCACAGCCCGGCCTTCGGTTTGCCGCCGCGACCGGTCGCACCCTCGTCGCGGATTTCGCCACCGTTGCCGGTGGAGGCACCGGGGAACGGCGAGATCGCGGTCGGGTGATTGTGGGTTTCGACCTTGATGCAGAACGCGCTGGGCGCTTCGGCTTCGGTACGATATTCAAGTGTCGCCGGATCGGGACGGAAGCGCCTGGCTGGATAGCCTTCCACCACCGCCGCGTTGTCGCTGTACGCCGAGAGCGTGTGCTGCGGCGTCTGCGAGTGGGTGTGCTTGATCATCTTGAACAGCGAAAGATTTCCGCCGTTCAACAGTTGCTCGCGGCCGTCGATGGTCCAGCCCGCGTTGAAGATCTTGTGCCGGCAGTGCTCGGAATTGGCTTGGGCGAACATCATCAATTCGACGTCGTACGGGTCGCGTCCCAGCTCGGCGTAGCGCACGCGCAGGTATTCGATTTCGTCCTCGGCCAGGGCCAGCCCCAGACGGGCGTTGGCATGCTCCAGTTCGGCCAACGGGATCGCTTCCAAAACGCCGCGCGCCGGTACGGCGAACAGCGCCGACGCCTCGGCCGGATCAGCCAGCAGCGACTGGGTCATCGGATCGTGGAGGATCTTGGCGATGGCGGCGCAGATGGCCGCGTCTTCGGGAAAACCGATCAGATCGATGCGGGTACCGCGCTCCACGCGTTTGATCGGCTGACCGGCACCGCGCAGCAGCTCGCTGGCCTTGCTGGCCCAAGGCGAGATGGTGCCAAGCCGAGGTGCGACGAAGCGCGAGACCGCACCGGTGACCAGGGGCTCACGGTGGCCATGCGCTTCGAGGATGCGCTGCAGGATCACGGGATCAGGGCTGTGCCCGACCTGGGGTTCGACCCAATACGTGAACCAGGCCCCGACGACGCGAAGCGCGGGGGCGATAGTCTGAAGCTGGGTTTCGAGACGGTCGCGGCGGAACGGCGATAGGGCCGGCAGGCCCTCGAGGACGATCATGTCCGGCCATAGCTTGAAGCGGGCCGCAGATTGTACCGGATGCCACCCCGCCCGTTATGGCAGCGAAAGCCATTCCGGGCTGGCTCTGGGGCGGGAGTGTCCCCGCCGCCCAGAAGGGATCAACGGCCGCCGGCGGCGGTGGCGGTGGCGGTCTTGGCCTTGGAATCGGCGGCGAGCTTATCCAGGGCTTCCAACAGCTGGGGCGGCGGCAGATAGCCCGGCATGGCCACACCGTCGACGTTGATGATCATCGGCGTGCCCTGCAGACCGATGCGCTGGCCGATGGCGTACTGCGCGCCCACCGGGTTGCTGCAGCGTTTGGGCGGCACCGGGCGACCATTCTTGGCGTCGGTCAAAGCCTTGCGGCGGTCGCCGGAACACCAGACAGACTCCATCGCCAGCGCGTCCGGGCTGCCCATACCCGCGCGCGGGAACGCGAGATATTGCACCGCGATTCCAAGCTTGTTGTATTCGGCGATTTCAGAATGCAGCTTGCGGCAGTAGCCGCATTCGATGTCGGTGAACACGGCGACCGTGTACTTGGTCGTGCCGACCGGCGCGAACACGATGCGGTCGCTGGCCGGCACTTTTTCCAGCTCTTCGCGGCGCAGTTCACTGATGCCGATCTGGCTGAGATCCTTCTTGGTCTGCATGTCGAACAGCGAACCCTGCAGCATGTAACGGCCGTCATCGCTGAAATACAGCACCTGGCCACCGACGATCGCTTCCTGGAAACCCGGCATCGGCGCGGGGCCGACCCGGTCCGCTTCGATCGTCGGATTGAGCGACTTCAATGCGGCGCGGACCATCGCCTCTTTGGGCGTATCGGCCCGTTTGCCAGCGGCGGGCGCGGGAACGGCCGCCATGGGGTCCGAGGCCTTGCCGGCAGATTCGGGAGCCTTGCCAGCAGCGGCGGGCGCGGATTGCGCACAGGCGGAGACACTGAGGGCACAGAGCAGGGCGAACACCGGAAGTTTCATGCAGAGGAATTCCATCGAATGGGTGCGAGGCGCGATGGTTGTGACCGCTCCGTCGCAAGGAAGTTCGACCGATTGTCGCATGTGGATGGCCTTGCAACGGCACGGGCAACGGCCTCAAGTGTGACGGCAATTGCATCTTGTGGAGGCCAACCGGTCATCCGCGCGGATGGTGAAGAGCATGCAGCCGCTTCAGCTGCTCGCGCGCAACCAGCGTGTAGATCTGGGTCGTCGACAGGCTGGCGTGACCCAGCAGCATCTGCAGCGCGCGCAGATCCGCGCCGTGGTTCAACAGATGCGTGGCGAAACTGTGGCGCAGGCCGTGCGGGCTGATCCTGTGCGGATCGATCCCCGCCGCCCCCGCATAGCGCTTCACCAACCCCCAGAACTGCTGGCGGCTCAGCGCCTCGCCGCCCGGGTTGAGGAACAGCTCAGCAGGCGCCCGCTTGCCGGCCAGCGCCGGCCGCGATTCAGCGAGATAGCGAGTCAGCCAGTGCTGCGCCTCCTCGCCCAACGGCACCAACCGCTCCTTGCCGCCCTTGCCGGTCGCCCGCAGCGCGCCCTGCCGAAGATTGACCATCGTCGCCGGCAGCCCCACCAGTTCACTCACCCGCAGCCCGGCGGCGTACATGAGTTCGAGCATCGCGCGGTCGCGCAGCCCCAGTGGTTCGGCGATCTCCGGCGCCGCGAGCAGGGCCTCGATATCGCGCTCGCTCAGCGCCTTCGGCAGCGATCGCGGCAGTTTCGGCGGATCGAGCAGAGCGCTGGGATCGTCCGCACGCACACCACGCCGCACCTGCAGGGCGAAGAACGCGCGCAACGTCGACAACAATCGTGCGTTGCTGCGCGGCGAATATCCGCTGCGCGTGCGCCATGCGAAGTAATCGAACAGCGCGCCACGGTCGGCGCCGACCAACCCACCGCCGGCCCCGTCGCGCCAACGCGCGAAGCCTTCGAGATCGCGTCGGTAGCTCGTCAATGTCTGCTTCGCGAGACCGTTCTCGGCCCAGATCGTCTCGATGAACGCATGGATCGC
>JANLSB010000209.1:0-6987 GCA_031362125.1 Lysobacterales bacterium
TGTAGCCGTCACAGCGCCGCGAGACTTCCACGGACCGCTTCGAGCGTATGCCGGACCTCCGCCGTGTCTTCAGGCACATGACCTTGGTGAGGCAGTTCGACCAGGGTGCAGACATTACCCGATGCGCGCAACGCGGCGCAGGCGCGGCGCGACTGGTCGATGGACACGATCGGGTCGTCCACGCCATGCACGATCAAGGTCGGCGGCATCCCGCGCACCAGATGCTGCAGAGGCGAGGCATCCTGCGCCGCTTGCCCATCCAACAGTTTCGCCACGACCGGCCCCACCCACTCCGGCGCATGCTCCGGCAACCGCACGAGGTCCCACGGTCCCCACAGCACGATCAGGCGATTCGGACGCTTCGCCGGATCGGGGTCGCGCGCGATCCACGCGACGAGATGGCCGCCTGCGGAACCGCCGAGCAGCGCGATGCGCTGCGGATCGATGCCGAGTTCGTTCGCATGTGTGCGCATCCATGCGAGCACGGTCGCCACGTCATCGGCCGGCATCGGCCAGCGCACACCAGGTTGCGACGTCAGTCGATAGTCCATGCTCAGCGCGACCACACCCTCACTGACAGCGAGACGAGCGAAATCGCGCAGCTCGCTGCGGTCGCCCTCGGCCCAACCTCCGCCGAGGACCATCAATACCGCGCGACGACCGGTCTTGGCCGCGACGGCAGCGGGTTCGTAGATATCGACCGCGAGCCGATGCGCGCCGACACCAACGGTGCGGGTGGGACCATCCGTCTGCGATGAGGAGACGTCGCAGCCCGCGAGCAGAGCAAACAGCAGCACGATCATGGCGCTACGCATCGACACGGAAAATCTCAGCGCGGGCACAGCATCCGCTCGATCAGCGTGTAGTACAGATCGGGCAGACGCTCGAGATCCGCGACGCGCACATGCTCATCGACCTTGTGGATGCTGGCGTTGACCGGACCGATCTCGACGCAGTGCGCCCCCAGCGGCGCGATGAAGCGCGCATCGGACGTGCCGCCGGCGGTGCTTTCCTCGGGCATCGCACCGGAACACTCTTGCAGCACTTCGCGCGCGGTCGCGCGCAGCTGGCCCTCGGGCGTGTAGAACGGCTCGCCGCCGCGATGCCAGCGGATCTCGTACTCCAGACCGTGCGCGGTCAGCATCGCCTCGCACTCGCGTTCGAGCTGCTCCGCGCGCCAGGTCGGGTTGTAGCGCAGATTGAATACCACCTGCAGCTCGCCCGGGATCACGTTGTTGGCCCCGGTGCCGGCGTGCACATTGCTGATCTGGAAACTGGTCGGCGGAAATGTTTCATAGCCCTTGTCCCATTCGCGCGTCGACAGCTCAACCAGCGCCGGCGCGGCCTGATGGATCGGATTACGCGCCTTTTCGGGATAAGCAACATGACCCTGAATGCCCTTGATCGTGAGCGTGGCCGACAGCGTGCCGCGACGCCCGACGCGCAGCAGATCGCCGAGCACCGCTTTGGACGACGGTTCACCGGTGATGCACCAGTCGATGCGCTGCCGACGTTCGCGGAACAGCTGCGCGACTTTCGGCACACCATCGATGGCGTCGCCCTCTTCGTCCGAGGTCACCAGCATCGCCACCGTGCCGCGGTGATCCGGGTACACGGCGACGAAGCGCTCCAGCGCGATCGCGAACGCCGCCACGCTGCCCTTCATGTCGGCGGCACCGCGGCCGTACAGCACGCCATCGCGGATCTGGGGCTCGAACGGATCGCTCGTCCACGCCTCGCGCGGGCCCGGCGGGACCACATCGGTGTGACCCAGCAGCACCAGCACAGGCCCCGTATCTTCGCCGGAACCTGCGCCATGCGTGGCCCAGAGGTTGTCGGTCCGGCCGTAGCGCAGGTGTTCGCAACGAAAGCCGACGCGCGTGAGCCGCTGCGCCAACAGCTGCTGGCAGCCTGCGTCGTCGGGAGTCACGGAACGGCGCGCGATCAGGTCATGGGCCAGTGCGAGCACATCACTCATTTCGCTACTCCGAACTTGATCTTGAAACCATTGTCGCTGAAACCCTGCGTGACCGCGCCATCATCGGCGACGACCACCGGCCGACGGATGAGCTGCGGATATTCCTTCAGCAGCAGCTTCCACTCGGCATCCGACCTCGGCGTCTTGCGGTTCTCGGGCAAAATGCGCCACGTGGTCGAGGACTTGTTGATCATCGAATCCCAACCGCCGAGCGCGTCTTTCCAGTTAAGCAGCGTCTCCGGCGATTGACGATGGTCGCGATAGTCGATGAAGTCGTGCGCGATCTCGAAGCGCTTGAGCCAGTTGCGGGCTTTCTTGCAGGTGTCGCAGTTGTTGAGGCCGTAGAGAATCGTCATGGCAACCAGGTTCATGTGGGAGGGGCTTCAGCCCCGACTTGCCACCGGGTCGGGGCTGATTTTTCAACAGCCGAATGGCTGGTCAGCCCCTCCCGCAGCAGCAACATCAATCGGCCAATCCGCGCAGCAACTCGTTGATCGATGTCTTGCTGCGCGTCCTTTCGTCCACCTGCTTCACGATCACCGCGCAGTACAGCGAATGCGAGCCGTCGGCAGCAGGCAGTTGACCCGAGACAACAACGCTACCCGGAGGAACGCTGCCGTAGCTGACTTCCTTCGTGGCGCGGTTGTAAACGCGGGTGCTCTGACCGAGAAACACGCCCATGCCGATCACGCTGTGATGACCAACGACGAAGCCTTCGACCACTTCCGAACGCGCGCCGATGAAGCAGTGATCTTCGATGATGGTCGGCGAGGCCTGCAGCGGTTCGAGCACGCCGCCGATGCCGGCGCCGCCGGAGAGATGGCAGTGCTTGCCGATCTGCGCGCAGCTGCCAACCGTCGCCCAGGTGTCGACCATGGTGCCTTCGCCGACGTAGGCACCGATATTGACGAAGCTCGGCATCAGCACCACGTCTTTGGCGATGTGCGCACCGCGTCGCGCGATCGCGCCCGGCACCACGCGCACGCCCAGCGCGCGGAAATCGGCTTCGCCGAAGCCCTCGAACCGCGACGGGACTTTGTCCCAGAACGGCGCTGGCTGCGCCTCGATCAACTGCATCTCCTGGGTGCGGAAGAACAGCAGCACCGCTTTCTTCAGCCATTCGTTGACGGCCCAACCGCCATCGGCATTGGGCGAAGCGACGCGGAAGTCGCCGGCTTCGAGACCAGCGATGGCGCGGTCGACGGCAGGACGCACGCTGGATGACAGTTCGTCGGCACCGAGCTCGGCGCGACGGTCCCAGGCGCTGTCGATGATGGATTGCAGTTCGGTGACGGAAGCGTTGTTCATGCGATGGGGGCGTCGTCAGTGGGGGATGGGTTCAAGCGGGGACTGCGCTGTCCAGCGTTGCCTGCAGCGCCGCGCGCAAAGCGTCCGCTTGTGCTTCATCGAGCGGCCGGTCCTGCGCGTTGGCGATCAGGAACAGGTCTTCCGCGCGTTCGCCGAAGGTCGCAATGCGCGCGTCGTGCACGCGCAGATGCTGCTGGCGCAGCACGTGGGTGACATCGGCGAGCAAACCGGGGCGGTCGGTGCAGATCAGGCTCATCCGCGTACTCGTACCGTCGGCCGCAGGCTCGAGCCCGATCCGCGGCGCAATGCGGAAATGCTTCAGATGGCGCGGCTGGGTGCGACGCGACGGCAGCAGCCGGTCGAGATCGCCGGACAGCGCGCGCTGCAGATTCGATTCGATCTGTTCGACCGCGGGCGCGTGCTGCGGGTCGCTCGGCAGCACGTGGAAGGTATCGAAAATCATCCGTTGCGGGCCATCGAGCGCGCGCGCCTGCTGGATCGCAAGGCCCAGACGGTCGAGGGTGATGACGATCGCCGCGAACAAGCCATCGCGATCGGGCGTATGCACGAACACTTCATAACCGCCGCCGCGCCCGCGCAACAGGCGCGTGCGCGCCACGATGCCGCCAAGTGCACTGTCGTGCAGGACCGTCGCCTGCCAGACGATCTGATCAGGGCGGCTGCGCAGGAAATTTTCGCGCGGCATGCGCGCGAACAATGCATCGACCGCGGCATCGTCGAAACCCTGTTCGATCAGGAGCCCGCGCGCGACGGTCTGGTTCTCGACGATGCGTTCGTCCGCGGCGACCGGATGCTCCAGACCTCGGCGCAGCGCGAAGCGGGTTGCGGTGTGCAGATCGGCCAGCAGCCGGTCTTTCCAGGCGTTCCACAATTTCGGAGACGTGCCTGCGATATCGGCGCAGGTCAATAAATACAGGTAATCGAGACGCTGGCGGTCGGCGACTTCAGCGGCGAAACGGTGGATCACTTCGGGATCGGTGATGTCCTGCTTTTGCGCGGTCACCGACATCAGCAGATGTTTGCGCACCAGCCATTCGATCAGCGCGGTGTCGGCTTCGGATAGTCCATGGGCGAAACAGAATTCGCGCGCATCGACCGCACCGAGTTCGGAGTGGTCTCCGCCGCGACCCTTGCCGATGTCGTGGAAAAGCCCGGCCAGCAGCAGCAGCTCAGGCTTGCGCAGCGACGGCCACACCGCGTGCGCGGTCGAGAAGCGTTCGTCGGGCGTGGCGTTGGCGAAGATCGCGAGATTGCGCAGCACCGCGAGCGTGTGCTGGTCGACGGTATAGACGTGGAAGAGGTCGAACTGCATCCGCCCGGAGACCTGCGCGAACGCCGGAATCCAGCGCCCCAGCACGCCCAGCCGCGCCATGCGCTCCAGCACTTTCACCGGCTGCGGGCCGCGCAGCAGATTCAGAAACTGCTGCCGCAGAAGATGATCCGCGTTGCCGTAAGCCGGAATCTTCACCAGAGTTTCGGCGAGCGCCCAGGCGGTCATCGAGTGCAGGCCCCGACTTTCCGGATGCGCCGCCCACGTGCCGAACAGCTCGAATACCTGGGCCACGCCCGACTGCAGCCATGTCCGGTCGCGCGCGGCGACATAGCCACGACGCAGCTCGAAATGTTCGTCGAGCGCGACGACCTCGCCCTCGCCCTCGAGCTGCTCCTCGAAGCGCTGCAGCAGACGGTCGTTGATGCGCAGCACCCGGCCGGCGCTGCGGTAGAAACCCTGCATCATCTGTTCAACCGCGAGATTGTCGGCCTCGTCGGTGTGGCCCAGACGCGCGGCGAGCAGCTTCTGGTAATCGAAGCGCAGACGCTCTTCGCGCCGCTTCGCGACCAGATGCAGGCCGAAGCGCAGCCGCGACAGCGCTTTGCGTTCGCGTTCCAGGGTATCGAATTCAACCGCGCCGATCTGGCCGAACGCCAGCATCGATTCCAGATTGCCGCTGCCCAGCAGCCGCTGCGCCATCCAGCGCAGGGTCTGGATATCGCGCAGTCCGCCGGGACCGTCTTTCAGATTCGGCTCGAGATTGTCCGAGGTATCGCCGAAGCGCGCGTGACGCTGCGCCTGCTCCTGCACTTTGGCGCGGAAGAAATCGCCGGCCGGCCATACACGATCGGGCGAGATCGCGGCACGCAGCGCCTCCTGCGCGGCCTCGTCGGCAGCCAATGCGCGCCATTCCATCATCGCGGTCAATACGGTCTGGTCGGCGGCGGCTTCGGTGCACTGCGCTGGCGAGCGGACCGCCTGGCTGGCCTGCAGACCGGCATCCCACAGCAGCGCAAGAAAGCGCGCCAGGGCTTCGCGCTGCACGTGCTGCGGGTCGTCGTTCGTCAACACCAGCAGATCGATATCGGACTGCGGAAACAGTTCGCCGCGGCCGTAGCCGCCGATCGCGACCAGCGCGAGGCGCGGCGGTTTCTTTTTACCGTCGTCGGTGTGCGCGGCGGCGGCGAGCAGTGGCCGCAGCACGATGTCCACGAGGCTGGCCCGCATCGCGCAGACCTCGCGCCCGCCGCCGCCGCTGTGGTGCAGCATCCGCAGGCGGTAGTTTTCGATCTTGAGGAATTTGCGGTAGAGCTCGAGCAGCTCGTTCGAGTTCAGCTTGCCCTGGGCGAGGAGCTGCTGCTCGGCGTGGGCGAGGACTTTTTCGCGGTGAAGTTGCATCGGAGCGTGCGGGGGCGGGGGGCTCAGTGGCCGCGCTGGGGCGGGCCGTCAAGCGGCGGTCGAAAACGCGTCCTCCGCAGGACTCGCGCCCGGTGTGGACCGGACCCGCGCGTCATTCGCCGCGAGATGGACGAGGACGTGATAGACCGCCTCCGGGTCTTCACTCAGCGCCCCTGCGATCTGCGGCGCCGTCTGCGGATTCACGGAGACCGCGCCGCGCACTTTCGCCTGGAGCTTGAGCAGCGAGGCGGCGGCCTTCTTCCCGGCCTCGACGCCCGGCTGGTGATACGCGTTCACATTGACCAGCGAGGCATAGAATCCGACGGCCCGCTCGTAGAGCGCGATCAGCGCGCCGACGGTGGCGGGCGTGACTTCGTGAATGCTCACCGTCACCGAGCCGCGTCCGCTCTCGTGCAGTGCCGTGCGAGTGCCGCGGAGGAAACCTTGCAGGAAATCCGCGCAGGTCGCGCCGGGCTCGACTTCCAGCGAAGCGCCCGCGCGGCCCTTGCGGACTTCGATGAAGGTCGCGAAGAAATTATGCACGCCGTCGCGGAGCTGCTGCACGTAGGCGTGCTGATCGGTCGAGCCTTTGTTCCCATACACGGCGATGCCCTGGTTCACTTTCTGGCCGTCGAGATCGAGTTCCTTGCCGATCGACTCCATCACGAGCTGCTGGAGGTATTTCGAGAAGAGGACGAGCCGGTCCTTGTAGGGCAGCACGACCATGTCCATTTCGCCGCGCCCATGGCCGGCGCAGTGCCACATCAGCGCGAGCAGCATCGCGGGATTTTGCAGCGTCACGGGCTGGCGCGTCCACGCATCCATCGCGGCCGCTCCGGCGAGCACCGCGTCCATCTTCACGCCTTGCAGGCGCATCGGCACGAGGCCCACAGCGCTCATGATCGAAGTGCGTCCGCCCACCCAATCCCACATCGGGAAACGCGCCAGCCAGCCATTCGCTTCCGCGTGCTGGTCGAGCTGCGAACCCACGCCAGTGACTGCGACTGCG
>JANLSB010000236.1:0-10022 GCA_031362125.1 Lysobacterales bacterium
CAAGAAAACAACTTTCTCTCCAACATCACGGAATCCAAACATGAACACCTCAACCAAACCACAAATCGCAGTCATCGGTTACGGCAGCCAGGGCCGCGCGCACGCGCTCAACCTCCGCGATTCGGGTTTCGATGTCGTCGTCGGTCTGCGGCCGGGCGGCCCGACTGAAGTCAAGGCGCTCGCCGACGGCTTCACGGTGAAAACGCCTGCGGAAGCGGCGGCCAATGCCGATCTGGTCGCGGTGCTGACGCCGGACATGGTGCAGAAGAAGCTCTACAACGACGTGCTCGCGACGAACATGAAGCCGGGCGCATGCCTGATGTTCGCGCACGGCTTGAACGTGCATTTCGGGATGATTTCGCCGCGCGCCGACCTCGACGTGGCGCTGGTCGCACCGAAGGGCCCCGGCGCGCTGGTGCGCCGCGAATACGAAATCGGCCGCGGCGTGCCCTGCATCTACGCGGTGCACCAGGATCCCAGCGGTCGCGCCGAGGAGCTTGCGAAGCTGTATGCCGCTGGCCTCGGCGGTGCGCGCGCCAATCTGATCAAGACCACCTTCAAGGAAGAGACCGAGACCGATCTGTTCGGCGAACAGGCGGTGCTCTGCGGCGGCGCCAGCGCGCTGGTGCAGGCCGGCTTCGAGGTGCTGGTGGAAGCCGGCTATCAGCCCGAAATCGCGTACTACGAAGTGCTGCATGAGCTGAAGCTCATCGTCGACCTGTTCTACGAAGGCGGCATCACCCGGATGCTCGAATTCGTGTCCGAGACCGCGCAGTACGGCGATTTCGTCAGCGGCCCGCGGGTGATCAACGCCGACACCAAGGCACGGATGAAGGACATCCTGAGCGAGATCCAGGACGGCACGTTCATCCAGCACTGGGTCGCCGAATACGACGCCGGCCTGCCGAACTACAAGAAGTTCCAGCAGGCCGATCTGGATCATCCGATCGAAGCGGTCGGCAAGACACTGCGCGCGAAAATGCAGTGGCTGCAGCAGAGCGCGCCGCAGACGGCCGCCGCACAGGACGCTGCGCAGGCCGCGAAACCCTCCACGCATCCGATTGCCGAGACTGCCTGAATGAATGGTGCCCGCTGGCTGGTGCAAGCACTGAGCGCAGAGGGCGTGGACACGCTGTTCGGGTATCCCGGCGGTGCGATCATGCCCTTCTACGACGCCTTGCACGGATCGTCCCTCAAACACGTGCTGGTGCGGCACGAACAGGGCGCCGCATTCGCGGCGAACGGTTATGCGCGCGCCAGTGGTCGCGTTGGCGTCTGCGTCGCGACCTCCGGTCCGGGTGCCTCGAATCTGGTCACCGGCATCGCCGATGCGATGCTGGACTCGGTGCCGATGGTCTGCATCACCGGTCAGGTGGGCACGCCGCTGATGGGCACCGATGCGTTCCAGGAGTTGGACGTGTTCGGCATGACCATGCCGATCGTCAAACACAACTTCCTGCCGCGCAGCGTGAATGATCTGCCGAACGTCGTGCGCGAAGCGTTCCGGCTCGCGCGCGAAGGCCGACCCGGCCCGGTGCTGATCGATCTGCCGAAGGACGTGCAGAACGCCGATGCCTCGCATCTGCCCGCGCACGTGCCGGCGATGATCGATCCGGTGCCAGGCGCGAGCGACGCCGCACTGCACGCGGCGCTGGCGCAGCTGGCGTTGGCGCAGAAGCCGATCATCTATGCCGGCGGCGGGATCGCGCTGGGCCATGCGGTCGAAGCGTTCCGCGCCTTCGTCGATGCCACCCAGATCCCGACCGTACTGACCCTGAAAGCCTTGGGCGCGCTGCCGCATGCGCATCCGCTGAACATGGGCATGCTCGGCATGCACGGCAACCGCGCCGCGAATCTCGCGGTGCACGAAAGCGATCTGCTGTTCGTGGTCGGCGCGCGCTTCGACGACCGCGCCACCGGCAAGCTGGCCGAGTTCGCACCGAACGCGCGCGTGGTGCATCTGGATGTCGATGCCTGCGAGATCGGCAAACTGCGCATCGCCGACGCGCCGGTGCAGGGCGATCTTTCGATCAGCCTGGAGCGGATGATGGCGGCTGCCGCGGCGCATCTGCACGGCCGGCACGGCGTCGCCAGACACGCGTGGCGCGATGCCTGTCTGCACGCCAAACAGCAGTGCGCACCGCGCTACGACGCACCCGGCGACACGGTTTACGCACCGGCGCTGCTGCGGCGGCTGTCGGAGCTGGCGCCGGAAGCCATCGTCAGCTGCGACGTGGGCCAGCATCAGATGTGGGTCGCGCAACACTGGCGTTTCGATCACCCGCGCAATCACCTCACCAGCGGTGCGCTGGGTGCGATGGGTTTCGGCCTGCCGGCCGCCATCGGCGCGCAGATGGTCAAGCCCGATGCGCAGGTGATCTGCGTCAGCGGCGACGGTTCGTTCCTGATGAACGTGCAGGAATTGGCGACGGTGGCGCGCTACCGGCTGCCGGTGAAGATCGTGCTGCTCGACAATCAGGCGCTGGGCATGGTGCGGCAGTGGCAGGAGCTGTTCTTCGAGCGCCGCTATTCCGAAGTCGACCTGAGCGACAACCCGGACTTCTGCGCGCTGGCGCTGGCGTTCGGCCTGCAGACGATGAAAGTCGATCGCGCCGATGGTGTTGAAGCCGCGCTGCAGGCGCTGATGGCCGCGCCCGGGCCGATGCTGCTGCACGTCGCCATCGATCAGACCGCGAACGTGTGGCCGCTGGTGCCGCCGAACCGCAACAACACCGAAATGATGGATGCCGACGAAGCGTTCGTGCTGGTGCAGATCGCCGAACCGCTGCTACCCCCCTCTTCCCATGACAACGCAGGAGCCGTGCCGCAATGCGCTACCGACTCGATCTGACCCTGCGCCAAGCCGAAGGCGCCCTGTCCCGTGTGCTCGGCACCGCCGAACGTCGCGGTTTCAGCCCCGTTGCGATCGAAGGCGAAACCCGCGCCGACGGCGACCGCTGGCATCTGCAGATGACCGTGGAAGGCGACCGCTCCGCCGAAGGCCTTCATCAACAGTTGGTGAAGCTCTACGACTGCCTCGACGTACAGGTGCAGCCATGTCTTTGAACGCGACCGCCACGCTGGAACGCCCGTCGCCGCGTACCGAAACAGCACGCACCGAAACCGCACGCGACGACGCGCCGCCGAAACTGTGGTTCGACGGCGAGATCGTCGACGCCAATCAGCTGCAGGCGGCGCTGAACACCCATGCGCTGCACTACGGCAGCGGCGTATTCGAAGGCATCCGCGCCTACGCCACCAAACGCGGCGCGGCGGTGTTCCGTCTGCCCGAACACCTCGAACGCATGCGCAAGGGCGCTGAACTGCTGGGCATGACCTTCGACTTCGCCCAGGCCACCGAAGCGGTGCTGTCGACGCTGCGCGCGAACCGCCAGGGCGATGCCTACATCCGCCCGCTGGCATGGTATGGCGAAGGCAGTTTCGGGCTGGATGTCGCCGGCCATCCACAGCACATGATGGTGGCGACGTCGACCACCAACGTGCATCTGGGCGGCAACCGCACCCGCGTGTCGGTGTCGAGCTGGCGTCGCAATCCGGCCAGTTCGCTGCCGCCGCTGAAGCTGTGCGGCGCCTACGTCAATTCGATTCTCGCCAAGCGCGAAGTCAAGGCGCGCGGTTTCGACGAGGCAATGTTCATCGACGACGACGGTTTCGTGGTCGAGTGCACCGGCGCCAACCTGTTCATGGTGCGGGACGGCCGGGTGATCGCGGTCGAACATCGCGACGCCCTGCCCGGCATCACCCGCGACACCCTGATCCGCCTGACCGGCGCCGAATCGCGCCCGGTTTCGATCGAGGAATTGCTGCACGCGGACGAAGTGTTCGCCTGCGGCACCGCCGCCGAGGTGACGCCGATCGGCGAGATCCACGCTGGTGAGAGCGGCGGCCGCGTGTACGACGCCGACAGTCCGCTGGCGCACGATATCGCCGCGGTCTATGCGCGCACCGTGCGCGGCGAAAGCAGCTGGTCTTCCGGTTGGTTGACGGAGGTCTGAAGCGATGGAGAGCGATGTCGTCAGCGATGTCATGCAGGCCGCTACCGTCGGCGCGGGGGACATCCTCGCCGCACAGGCGCGCCTGCGACGCTATCTGCCGCCGACACCGCTGCACAACGCCGAACGCTTCGGCTGCTGGCTGAAGCTGGAGAATCTGCAGCGCACCGGCTCGTACAAAGTGCGCGGCGCATTGAACGCGCTGCTGGCCGCACACGAGCGCGGCGATCACCGCCCGGTCATCGCCGCATCCGCAGGCAACCACGCCCAGGGGCTGGCGTGGGCCGCGTATCGGCTGAACGTGCCGGCGATCGCGGTGATGCCGCACGGCGCGCCGCAGACCAAGATCGCCGGCGTCTCCCATTGGGGCGCCACGGTGCGCCTGCACGGCGAGACCTTCGACGAAGCGCGCGCGTTCGCGATGCAGTTGGCCGAACGCAACGGTTATCGCTTTCTGTCCGCGTTCGATGATCCGGACGTGATCGCCGGCCAGGGCACGGTCGGCATGGAGATCGCGTCGCTCGCACCCGATGTGGTGCTGGTGCCGATCGGCGGCGGCGGGCTCGCGGCAGGCGTCGCCTTGGCGCTGCACGCGCAGGGCGTGCGCATCGTCGGCGCACAGGTCGAACATGTCGACGCCATGCACCGCGCGCTGCGCGGCGAACCCGAAGGTGCGCTGCCCGTCGCCACGCTGGCCGATGGCGTGCGCGTGCGGCATCCGGGCATGCTCACGCGCGAGATCCTGTCGCGGTTGCTCGACGACATCGTGATCGTGCGCGAAGCCGAGCTGCGCGAAACCCTGGTGCGGCTGGCGCTGGAAGAACATGTGATCGCCGAGGGCGCGGGCGCACTGGCGCTGGCTGCCGGTCGCCGCGTCGTCGGCAAGCGCAAGTGCGCCATCGTCTCCGGCGGCAATATCGATGCGGCGGTGCTCGCTGGACTGCTCGCCGACGTACGCCCGAGGGCGCCGCGCAAACCGCGCCGCCGTGTCCACGAAGACGTAGTCGCCAAACCTGTTTCGCGCACCGGCCGGGCGACGACGCTCTCTCCCGTCATCGCCCGGCCGGCGCTTCCACCCGCACCGCCGGCAGTCGCACCCGCGACCGCCGCTTCCGCGATTCCCCCTGTGCATGCCCTTGAGGTTTTCGCCTGATGGATACCGACGTTCGCCGCGAGATGCCCGCGCGGATCGCGATTTTCGACACCACCCTGCGCGACGGCGAACAGTCGCCCGGCTGCAGCATGACCGCGAAGCAGAAGCTGCTCTTCGCACATGCGCTGACCGAACTCGGCGTCGACATCATCGAAACCGGTTTCCCGGCGAGTTCCGAAAGCGAACTTGCGGCCTGCGCGGCGATCGTTCGCGAAGTGCGCGGTGTCACGCTCGCCACGCTCGCCCGCTGCCACGTCGGCGATATCGAAGCCTGCGCTCGCGCGCTCGAAGGCGCGGATCGTCCGCGCATCCATGTCTTCATCTCGACCAGCCCGCTGCATCGCGAGCACAAACTCGGTCTGAGCAAGGCCGAAGTGCTGGAGCGCGCGGTGATGGGCGTGACCCTGGCGCGGCGCCATGTCGAGGATGTCGAATTTTCGGCCGAAGACGCGCTGCGCACGGAGCCTGAATTCCTCGCCGAAATCTGCTCCGCGGCGCTGGCTGCGGGCGCGCGCACGCTGAACATCCCGGACACCGTCGGTTACACCACGCCGGGCGAGATCCGCGCGCTGTTCGAATATCTGCGCGCGAACGTGAAGGATGCGGATCGCGCGATCTTCAGCGCGCACTGCCACGACGACCTCGGTCTGGCCGTCGCCAACAGCCTCGCCGCGATCGAAGGCGGCGCCCGCCAGGTCGAATGCACCATCAACGGCGTCGGCGAGCGCGCCGGCAACTGCGCGATGGAAGAACTGGTGATGGCGCTGGACGTGCGTCGCGCTTATTTCGAAGCGACCACCGGCATCCATACCGAACGTCTGGTCCCGACCTCGCGTCTGCTCACCCGCATCACCGGCATGAACGTGCAGCGCAACAAAGCGATCGTCGGCGCGAATGCGTTCGCGCACGAGTCCGGCATCCACCAGCACGGCATGCTGAAGCATCGCGGCACCTACGAGATCCTGCGCCCGGAATCGGTCGGCTGGGCAAAATCGCAGATGATCATGGGCCGCCACAGCGGCCGCGCCGCGCTGGCCGATCGCCTGCGCGAACTCGGCTTCGCGATGGACGGTGCGCAGTTGAACGAGGTGTTCGCCCGCTTCAAGACCCTGACCGAGAAAAAGCGCGAAGTCTTCGATGCCGATCTGGAAGCGCTGGCGCTGGGCATCGATGGCCGTGCGATCGGCGGTTGGCGCCTCAACCGGCTGCACGTCAGCACCGGTGTCGGCGACGGCACCCTGCCCTCGGCCAGCGTCGAACTGTGTTCGCCCGAGGGCGAGCGCACGACCGAAGCGGCCACCGGCGACGGCCCGGTGCATGCACTGTTTGCGGCGCTCGCACGCGGCACGCAGACGCATCTGGATATCGAGAGTTATCAGGTCTCCAGCGTCACCACCGGCGAAGACGCACAAGGCCAGGCCAGTCTGACCGCACGCATTCATACCGATGAAGGCAGGGTCGAAGAAGTCACCGGCTCGGCCACCAGCACCGATATCCTCGAAGCCAGTGCGCTGGCGTGGCTCGACATCGTCAACCGCGTGCATCGCCGTCGCACACCGGGGGCGACCGCGGATGCGGACACCGCACCTGCCGAAGTGCTGACGGCCATTGCCTGATCGTCGCCGCCCGCCCCCCTAGAACTCCCTCGCAGACATCGACCCATGACGCCAGATTCGCAAACGCCCGCACCCAGGACCCTGTTTGAAAAATTGTGGGACGCGCACGTCGTCGTGCCCGAAACCGCCGATGCGCCCGCGGTGCTCTACATCGACCTGCACCTCATCCATGAAGTGACCTCGCCGCAGGCGTTCGCCGAGCTCGTAGCGCGCGGCCTGCCGGTGCGCAGGCCCGAGCGCACCAAAGGCACGCTCGACCACTCCACGCCGACCACGCCGCCGAATGCCCACGGTGAACTCGACTACTTCACCGCCGATGGCGAAAAACAGGTGCGCACGTTGCGCGAGAACAGCGCGCGCTTCGGTGTGGAACTGTTCGACTTCGGCAGCGACCATCGCGGCATCGTCCACGTCATCGGCCCCGAACTCGGCTTGACCCAGCCGGGAACGACCATCGTCTGCGGCGACAGCCACACCGCTACCCATGGCGCGTTCGGCGCGCTGGCGTTCGGCATCGGCACCAGCGAAGTCGGCCATGTGCTGGCGACCCAGTGCCTGCTGCAGCGCAAGCCGAAGACGCTCGCGATCGAAGTCGAAGGTGCGCTCGGTGTCGGCGTCACCGCCAAGGATCTGATCCTGCACGTGATCGGCGCGATCGGCGTCGATGGCGGCACCGGCCACGTCATCGAGTATCGCGGCAGCACGATCCGCGCGCTGTCGATGGAAGAGCGCATGACCGTCTGCAACATGTCGATCGAAGCCGGCGCGCGCGCCGGGCTGATCGCACCGGACGAGGTCACGTTCGAGTACCTGGCGAAGACGCCGCGCGCGCCGCAAGGACAGGATTTCGAAACCGCCGTCGCGCAGTGGCGCACGCTGCGCAGCGACGACGGCGCGCGCTTCGATCGTGTGGTGAAGTTCGATGCGCGTACGATCACGCCCACCGTGACCTGGGGCACGCATCCGGGCCAGGTCGCCGCCATCGACGCCAGACTGCCGGTCGCCAACGACGCCGACACCCAGCGTGCGCTGGACTACATGCGCTTCCCCGGCGGGCAATCGCTGACCGGGCAGCCAGTGGATGTGGTGTTCGTTGGCAGCTGCACCAACGGCCGTCTGAGCGATCTGCGCCAGGTCGCGGAGATCCTGCGCGACCACAAAGTGCATTCGCGCGTGCGGATGCTGGTGGTGCCCGGTTCGGTGCAGGTGCAGCGCGCGGCGGAAGCCGAGGGCATCGACCGCATCGTCCGCGCCGCCGGCGCCGAATGGCGCGAACCCGGCTGTTCGATGTGCATCGCGATGAACGGCGATCTGGTCGCGCCCGGCCAGCTTGCCGTCTCCACCAGCAACCGCAACTTCGAAGGCCGCCAGGGCCGCGACGCGCGCACGGTGCTGGCCTCGCCGTATACCGCCGCTGCCTGCGCCGTCGCCGGTCACGTCGTCGACCCGCGCAGCTATCTGCAGGAGGACGCGGCATGAGCGCACAGCCGCTGACCCACGTACGCGCACGCACTGCCTGCCTGCCCGACAGCAATATCGATACCGACCGGATCATTCCGGCGCGCTTTCTCACCACCACCACGCGCTTGGGCCTGGGCAAGTTCGCGTTCAACGATTGGCGCTATCGCGAAGACGGCAGCCCCGACCCGGCGTTCGCGTTGAACAGCGCGGACGCACAGGGCGCGCAGATTCTGGTCGCCGGCCGCAATTTCGGCTGCGGCTCATCGCGCGAACACGCGCCGTGGGCGCTGCGCGACTTCGGCCTGCGCGCAGTGATCAGCGCCGAGATCGCCGATATCTTCCGCAGCAACGCGCTGAAGAACGGTCTGCTGCCGATCGTGCTCGATGCGGCGGTGGTCGACGAACTGCTCGCGAATCCGGGCATCACTCTGGACATCGATGTCGCCGCCAGTACCGTCACCCTGCCCGACGGGCGCAGCTTCGCGTTCCCGATCGACGGCTTCGCCCGCACCTGTCTGCTCGAAGGCGTGGATCAGCTCGGCTATCTGCTGAAACACACTTCTTCCATCCAAATGTTCGAGGATTCACGTGATGCGCGCTGACATCGTCGTTTTGCCGGGCGACGGCATCGGCCCGGAAGTGACCGCCGCTGCGGTCGCCGTACTGGAAGCCGCAGGCCGTCGCTACGGCCACGATTTCCGCTTCGAGACGCGTCTGATCGGCGGCGCCGCGATCGACGCCGAAGGCACCGCGCTGTCGGACGCCACGCTCGACGCCTGCCGCAAGGCCGATGCGATCCTGCTCGGCGCGGTCGGCGGACCGAAGTGGTCCGATGGCGAGATCCGCCCGGAGCAGGGTCTGCTGCGGCTGCGCAAGGAACTCGATCTGTACGCGAACCTGCGTCCGGTGAAGACCCATCCGGTCGCGCTGACCGCATCGCCGATCAAATCGCACCTGCTGACCGGCGTCGACATGATCATGGTCCGCGAGCTCACCGGCGGCGTGTATTTCGGTCAGCGCACGCGCACCGAGACCTCCGCCAGCGATCTGTGCGAGTACACGGTCGCGGAGATCGAGCGCGTGGTGCGACGCGCCTGCACACTGGCACGCGGACGCAACAAGTTCGTCGTATCGGTGGACAAAGCCAATGTGCTCGAGACCTCGCGGCTGTGGCGACAGGTCGCGAACCGGATCGCGCGCGATGAATTTCCCGACGTGCGCCTGGAACACCAGCTGGTCGACAGCATGGCCATGCATCTGATCGCCAAGCCGCGCGAATACGATGTGATCGTCACTGAAAACATGTTCGGCGACATTCTCACCGACGAAGCATCGATGCTGGCCGGCTCGATGGGCCTGCTGCCATCGGCGTCGCTGGGCGAAAGCCGTCTCGGGCCCGATGCGTCGACAGCGTCGACGCGTCAGATGGGGCTTTACGAGCCGATCCACGGTTCGGCCCCGGACATCGCCGGTCGCGGCATCGCCAACCCGTGCGGCGCGATCCTCAGCGCGGCAATGTTGCTGCGGCATTCGCTGGGGCTGGAAGCCGAGGCGCGCTGCATCGAAGGCGCGGTCGCCGACGCCATCGACAGCGGCGCGCTGACGGCGGATCTGGCGCCCTCCGGCACGGCCGTCAGCACCGAAGGCATGACCCGGGCGGTGCTGGCGCGGCTGGAGGTCGACTGTATCGCGGTCGAATTGCGGGATTGACGCGTGACCGCCCCCACCAGCTTTTGAGCCTTTGTAGGAGCGACGGAAGTCGCGACAGACAGCCAATAG
>JANLSB010000245.1:0-1768 GCA_031362125.1 Lysobacterales bacterium
GCAGCGCACTGTAACCGTCCTCGAAACGCTGCACGCGGCCGCCTTCCTGGTCGACGCAGATCAGCTGCGGTCGCGACGCAGCCTCGCGGATCGCGGCCGAGAGTTCGGCCACCTGCGTCCTCGAAGCGAAATTGCGCTTGAACAGGATCACGCCAGCGCAGGCATCGTGCCGCAGCCAGTCGCGCTCCTGCGCGGTGAGTTCGGTACCGGCGACGCCGATCACAAGCATGTGTCTGACTCCAGATCAGTGGCCCCTTTCTCCGCTTCGCTCCATTGCGAATACGGGCGCGAAGCCAACGCGAGATTGTAATAGCGGACGCTGTCGGTCACTTCCAGGCCGAGCCACGCAGGGCGCTCGAACCATTCGTCGCTTGAATCGAGTTCGATTTCGGCGACCACCAGGCCAGCGTTGTCGCCGTGGAATTCGTCGATTTCCCAGACATGTCCGTGATGCTCGGCCAGATGCCGATGTTTTTCGATGCGTCCGCCGACGCACAGCGCCAGCAGTTCGCGCGCATCGGCAACGGGAATGAGGTAGTCGAACTCCTGACGGGTATGGCCAAGCTCGCGGGATTTGAGATTCAGTCGCGCCTCCTCGCCCTCCAGCCGCACACGCACTGAAACCAGCTGGGTACCGCTCTCGATGGAAGCGTGTTCGTTCAGATAGCCCTGCGCCATCGGAACAACCTTCAGGACCTCCGTCCGCCAGGCATCGTCCAAGACGAGAAATTTGCGTTCGATTTCGAGGGGCACGTTCGACTCGGTCCTGGCTCAGGCCGCTTGCAGGCTGGGGCGACATTGTAGGCGCTGGGAATGCTGCGGAACGCGGTTGGCTGGAGGACCGCGGTCGATTGTTTTCCAGACTCACTGCCGTGTTAGGATTAAGACGGTTGCTCGGCTTTAGCGAATTTTTAACAATTCTCGGCCTGCCGCGCGAAACTGACGAACGCCGATCGTCCACCACACAGCAGGATTCTCGCCATGCGTAGCGACATTCCAAAGGACGGCGCCCCGCCCTTCATCGACCTCGAAGCCCGGCGTCGCTCAACGATTGAACAGGACGAAGCAGACAACGAGCGGGCGTCCGCAGGGCTCGGTTCGCTTGACAGTCCCGGCACTCTTCCCGACGGCAATGGCGTCGAAGACGGATCGATCGGAAGCGGAGACTTCGCAGCCGGCCCGTCGGTGCTGCTCATGCCCCACGAGCGCAAACTGCCGCTCGCCGTGCAGCGCCAGATCATCATGAGTCGCAGGCGCAGCATCGATCCCTACGACGACGACGGCGAATACATCAGCACCAACGCGAGGGCCCAAACAACCCGATCGCTTCAGCCGACTCCCGACGATCGCAGCGCGCTGCTGCAGACCATGCGAGTGCAGGAGGCGGAGCGAGGTGTCGTCGACGGCGACATCGATACCGGCAGCAGCACCTCGGGCGGCACTCGCATCACGGCCCGTGCCGAGATCAATAGCGACAGCGATTCCGGCAACCAGGGCACTGCCGGCGGTGGTTTCCGGATCGAGAAATTCGACCCTACAAACGCGACGAATACGCAGCACGGCGCTTTGAACACCGACAGCAGGAGCAGCGATGCCGGCAGCAACACCGGCACTGGTGGCGGCACCCGCATCGAAAAAGGCGCAGCGCCAGCAACCGAGGCCACAGCAGCAAGCTCGAAGCCGACAGGTATCGACACCAGGAACATCGACACCAACGCCAGTGGCAATACCAGCACAGGTGGCGGTACCCGCATCGAAAAAGGCGCAG
>JANLSB010000262.1:0-14698 GCA_031362125.1 Lysobacterales bacterium
CCATCGTCGAAGACATGGCCCAGATGCGCATCGCAGCGCGTGCAGAGCACTTCGGTGCGCACCGTGCCGAGCGACAGATCCTTGTCTTCGACGACATTCTCCGCTGCGATCGGTTGCCAGAAACTCGGCCAGCCGGTCCCCGAATCGAACTTGGTCCTGGCATCGAACAATGCGGTATTGCAACAGATGCAGCGATAGACGCCGGCGGCATGATTGTCGACGTACTTGCCGCTGTAGGGACGCTCGGTACCGGCCTGACGGGTGACCTGGAAAGCCGCGGGCGAGAGCTGTTTGCGCCATTCCTTGTCGGTCTTGACCATTTTTGGAAAGGTTGCAATCTGCAGCCGCTTGCCAGCCTTGGAGAACTCCGCGATACGGACATTTTTCGGTGCTGCCGCAGTCTTGGCCGCAGCTTCACTCTGGCGCGTGCAACCAAGGGCGACAGCTGCGCAGGCAAGCGTGGAGGAGAGAAGGAATCCGCGGCGCGCGGGATGTTCGGGCGCATCGGTGAGGAGCATGGGCTTCGTGATTGGCATGTCGGCAGGCATCGATGTTGGACAGTTGAGTTACGCAGAACCGCCTGCAGCGGATGCAGGGCCTCTCGATCGGAGCATCGACATCGACGCATCCGACTGACATATCCATAGAGTAGGACTCGCAGCGAAACGGTGCGCGGCTGTCGGCGAATGTTCAGCATTGCCCGAAGCGTTTTCTTAACAATCCCTGCGTTGGGATGCGGCCTACGACGAGGTGATCGGCTTCGCGGCTCCTGCCGCTTCTGCAAACGTTCGACGGTCCAGCGTCAGGGCGCTCTGCCCGTATCACAGCTGTCGCAGCCACCGCAGCCGTCGGCACCGCTCTTGGGCGCCGGCGCTATTCGTCTGCCGATGTCGCGCAACCATGGCGGCCGGGCCTCGCGCAGCAGCGGAATCGCCAGGGCAATGCGTACGCGCCTTGCCGCATCCGGAAACTGTTTCTTCATCACCACCCATGCGCTGACCGCCACCGCAAGCGCGATGACAACGTACTGCAACACCAGCGAAAGCTGCGGCGACATCGTCAGCCCGCTCCCAGCGCCACCGCCAGCTGGTAGGTCACCAGCGAGGCGATGTAGGCCAGTGCGAACAGATACGTGGTGGCGATGCCCATCTGCTTCCACGAGTTGGTTTCGCGCTTGATCGTGGCCAATGTCGAAATGCACATCGGCGCATAGATGTACCAGACCAGCAGCGACAGCGCGGTCGCCAGCGACCAGTCCTGCGCGATCAGCGGCGACAGCGCCTGCGCTGCAGCGGTGTCGTCGGCCGCGGACAATGCGTAGACCGTGGCCAGCGACGACACCGCCACTTCGCGCGCAGCGAGGCCGGGAATCAGCGCGATACAGATCTGCCAGCCGAAACCCAGCGGCGCGAACACCGCCGTCATCGCGTGGCCGATGCGGCCGGCGAAGCTGTAGTCGATGGCCGGACCGACGGCATCGGCAGGCGCGCCGGGAAACGACAGCAGGAACCACAGCAGGATGGTCAGCGCGAGAATGATGCCGCCGACGCGCTTGAGGAAGATCATCATCCGTTCCCACAGACCGATCAGCAGATCGCGTGGATTCGGCAGCCGATACGACGGCAGCTCCAGCATCAGCGCATGCTCGCCTTTGTCGCGACGCCATCGCTTCATCACCCACGACACCAACAGCGCACTGATGATCGCCGCAGCGTACAGGCCGAACAGCACCAGGCCCTGCAGACTCAGCATGCCGAACACTTCGCGACGTGGAACGAACGCGCCGATGAGCAACGCATACACCGGCAATCGCGCCGAGCAAGTCATCAGCGGCGCGACCAGAATCGTGGCGAGACGGTCGCGCGGATCCTGGATGCTGCGCGTGGCCATGATGCCCGGCACCGCGCAGGCAAAGCTCGACAGCAGCGGAATGAAGCTGCGCCCTGACAGGCCGGCCTTCGACATCAGCCGGTCGAGCAGGAAAGCCGCGCGCGGCAGATAGCCGGATTCCTCCAGCGCCAGAATGAACGCAAACAGGATCAGGATCTGCGGCAGGAAGATGATCACACCGCCCAGACCGGCAATGATGCCGTCGACCAGCAAGCTCCGCAGCGGCCCGTCCGGCATGCGTGCGGCAAGCGCATCGCCCAGCCAGACGGTTGCGGCATCGATGCCGTCCATCAGCGGCGCAGCCCAGGCGTACACCGCCTGGAAAATCAGGAACATCACCACCGCAAGCGTCACCAGCCCGAACACCGGATGCAGCAGCCATCGATCGAGCGCATCGTCCACACCGGCGGTGCGCGCAGGCATGCGCACAGCCAGTTCGAGCAGGCGCCGGGTTTCGGCATGCAGATCCATGGCTTCAAGCGCCGGTTGCGCGGGCGGATGCAGCCTGTCGGCCATCGCATCGAGCTGTGCCAGCAACGCTTTACCGCCATGGCGGTGGACGGCAATGGTTTCGACGACCGGAACGCCAAGTTCGCGCTGCAGCGCAGTCATGTCGATCTCGATCCCGCGACGCTTGGCGGCATCCATCATGTTGAGGGCGATCACCATCGGCTTGCCAAGTGCACGCACTTCCAGCGCGAATCGCAGATGCAGGCGCAGGTTGGTGGCATCGACCACGCACACCAGCAGATCCGGCGCGGGCTCGCCCGGGTAGAAGCCACGGCAGATGTCGCGGGTGACCGCTTCGTCGAGGCTTGCGGCATGGAAACTGTAGGCACCGGGCAGGTCGAGCAGGACGAGCTGACGCCCGGCAGGCGTGTGCAGCCGCCCTTCCTTGCGCTCAACGGTCACGCCGGCATAGTTCGCCACCTTCTGACGGCTGCCGGTCAACAGATTGAACAGCGCGGTCTTGCCGCAGTTGGGGTTGCCCACCAATGCCAGCCGAAGCGATTGCGCGTGCGCATTGCTCACGGGTGCACCACCTCGCGCAATCGCACGCGGGCGGCCTCGCTGCGGCGCAGCGCGAAGCGGGTGAAACCGATCTGCACCAGTAGTGGCTCCGCGCCGAACGGGCCGGTCGCAACGACCTCCACGCGCTCGCCTTCGACAAAACCAAGCTCGCGCAATCGGCGGGCGATGGCATCGTTCGGGGTCAACTCCTCCACTGCTTCGACCTGGGCCTCGACCCGGCGGGACAACTCGGTCAGCTTCACGGACCGTCTCAAATGGGAATTGTTCTCATTCTATACCATGTCCGCGGCATCGAACCCGACCCCGATCAAATTCCATCGGATTGGACCGGCCGGATGTTTCGACTGAGCGGATATCATTCAGCCATCGCATTGCCGACCAGGCCAGGATCAGGCGTATGACCGACTCGCTGCAGCACTATCGCAATGGCGCCGTGGTCCGGCTGCGCCTGAATCGCCCGGAGTTGCACAATGCCTTCGATGCCGACCTCATCGAGACACTGACCGCAGCGCTGATTGCTGTGGGCAAAGACAAAACCGTCAGGGTTGTTGTGCTGGAAGGCGCGGGCGCGAGTTTTTCCGCAGGCGCCGATCTGAGCTGGATGCACAGCATGATCACCGCCAGCAAGGACAAGAACCGCCTCGACGCGCTGGCGCTCGCCCGCCTGATGCGGCTGCTGAATGAGCTGCCCCACCCGACCATCGCCCGCGTCCAGGGCGCGGCCTTCGGCGGCGGTGTCGGTCTGGTCGCCTGTTGCGACATCGCCATCGGCACCGCCGATGCGAAATTCGGACTGACCGAAAGCAAGCTGGGGTTGCTGCCGGCGGTGATATCACCATATGTCACCGCCGCCATCGGCGCCCGCCAGGCGCGACGCTGGTTCGCGACCGCTGAAGTCTTCGACGCCGCCGAAGCGCAGCGGATCGGTCTGCTGCATGCAGTGGTGCCGGCCGATGCGTTGGATGCCGCCATCAAGCGCCAGATCGATCTTCTCCTGAAGGCTGGCCCCTTGGCCGCCAGCCACGCCAAAGTTCTGGTGCGCCGTGTCGATGGCGAGCCAGACCACGACAAGCTCGATCGCGACAACGCCGACCTGATCGCGAAGCTGCGCGTCTCGCCCGAGGGCCAGGAAGGCTTGATCGCATTTCTCGAAAAGCGCACACCCACGTGGTCGCTCTGAACAGGGCAACCGCATACGTTCAAGGACTTCGCCATGCTCGATCATCTCGGTTTCGCGGTTGCGGACTACCCGCGCAGCCGCGACTTTTACCAAACAGCGCTCGCCCCGCTGGGCGATGCCCTCGTCATGGAGGTCACCAAAGCCATGAGCGGCAACTATGAAGGCTGCGGTTTCGGTCCGCCGGGACGGCCGCAGTTCTGGGTCGGTGTTGGCAGCAGTGAGGCCGGTCGCGGCATGCACATCGCCTTCACCGCGCAGAGCCGGGCACAGGTCGATGCCTTTTACGCTGCCGCGATCGGCGCCGGCGGCCAGGACAACGGCGCGCCCGGTCTGCGACCGCAGAACCACCCGGACTACTATGGCGCATTCGTGATCGACCCCGACGGCCACAACGTCGAAGCGGTCTGCCTCGCGCCGGAAACCAGCGTATGACCTCGCTTGCTGTCAATTCACACGTTCTCAATATCGCCGATGTCGAGATGATCGACCTGGCCGAACGCTCACGGCAGCGGGGCTATACGATGCCGCCCGCGCGCTTCGGCGGGCGCATCGGCCCGATCGGTCAGAAGATCGGCGCACAGAAACTCGGCTACAACCTCACCGTGATCGCGCCCGGCAAGGCCGCGTTCCCGAAACATTCGCATCGCGTCAACGAAGAGATGTTTTTCATTCTCGACGGCACCGGCGAACTGAAGCTCGGCGACGCCACCCATCCGATCCGGGCCGGAGATGTCATCGCCTGCCCGCCCGGCGGCCCGGAGACGGCGCATCAACTCGTCAATACCGGCAACGACGAGCTGCGCTTTCTCGCCGTGAGCACCACGACATTTCCTGAAATCTGCGAATACCCGGATTCGGGCAAATTGAACGCGATCACCGGTATGGGCCCGGACGACTTCCGTCACATCGCGCGACATGGCGAAAGCCTCGACTATTGGGATGGCGAAGCTTGAGCACGATCCAGCGAAAGATGTTCGGAAAAATTCTGATCGCCAACCGCGGCGAGATCGCGTGCCGGGTAATCCGCACCTGCCGGCGGCTCGGCATCCTTACCGTTGCGGTGTATTCCGATGCCGACGCCGACGCTCAGCATGTACGGCTGGCGGACGAAGCAAAGCACATCGGTGGTGCGCGTCCGCAGGACAGCTATCTGCGTGGCGACACCATTCTTGACGTCGCCAAAACCACCGGCGCACAGGCGATCCATCCCGGTTACGGCTTCCTGAGCGAGAACGCAGACTTCGCCGACGCTGTGGAAGCGGCGGGCATCGTCTTCATCGGACCGAAAGCCGCGTCGATGCGCAAGATGGGCAGCAAGGCCGGCGCCAAGGAGTTGATGCAGGCCGTAGGCGTGCCGGTGGTACCGGGCTACACCGGCGAAGACCAGTCGCCGACGCTGCTACTGCGCGAAGCCGATGCCATCGGTTATCCGCTGATGATCAAGGCTGCGCACGGCGGCGGCGGCAAGGGCATGCGCATCGTGCGCAATTCGGCGGAATTCCTGCCGAACCTCGAAAGCTGCCAGCGCGAAGCGCGCAACGCCTTCGGCCGCGATCGCGTGCTGTTGGAAAGGTACGTCGAAAAACCCCGCCACATCGAAATCCAGATCTTCGGCGACGCGCACGGCGATGTGATCCATCTCAACGAACGCGAATGCTCGGCGCAGCGCCGCTATCAGAAGGTGTTGGAAGAATCGCCCTCGCAGTTCCTCACCCCCGCACTGCGCGACGCGATGGGCGCGGCGGCGGTACAGGCCGGGCATGCGATCGATTACCAGAACGCCGGTACGGTCGAGTTCATCGTCGGCCAGGATGGGCAGTTCTACTTCATGGAAATCAACACGCGGCTGCAGGTAGAGCATCCGGTCACCGAATACGTCACCGGCCTCGACCTGGTCGAATGGCAACTGCGCGTCGCCGCCGGCGAACAGCTGCCGAAAGCGCAGCACGAGATCGCGCAACGCGGCCACGCGATCGAAGTGCGGCTGTATGCCGAAGATCCGGAAGCCGGTTTTCTGCCAGGCTCCGGCAAACTCACTCGTCTGCGTTTGCCTGCAGCCGACGCGCATGTGCGCATCGACGGCGGCGTGATCGAAGGCGACACCGTCACCATTTTCTACGACCCGATGATCGCCAAACTGATCGTCTGGGACGAGGATCGCCCGCGCGCCCTCGCCCGCTTGCGTGACGCGCTGGCGCAATGCGCGATCGAAGGTCCGAAATCGAATGTCGCTTTTCTCGAACGCCTGATCCGTCACCCCAGCGTCGTCGAAGCGACCATCGACACCGGCACGCTGGACCGCGACCTCGACGGCTTCATGCCCAAGCCTGCGGACGCGCAGCGCGCACGCCAGGCTCGGATGGCCACCGCAACCACGCTGTTGCTGATCGAAGAAGCGCAGACCCGCGCATCCGCAGCCATCAGCAGCGACCCGACCTCACCGTGGGCCATCGCCGACGGCTGGCGCCTGGGCCACGCCGGACATCGGCGTCTGGTACTGGAAGACGCCGATGAACGCCACACGCTCATCGCGCACGGCACAACGGGCGACTTCCGCTTCGATGAGGTCGACGGCACGGTCGAAGTACAGGGCGCGCGGCTGGCCGATGGCATGTTGTTTGCCCGTTTCGATGGTAAGGGCCGCCGCTGGCGTGTGGATGTCGAGGGTGGTTCCGATGCGTACTCACGCGTGAATGTTCACGATGGCGAACGCCGCTGGCGGTTCTCGCGGGTGCCGGCCTATCAGCCGGCGAGCGAACAGGCCGGCGCCATCGGCGACCGTGTCCTCGCGCCGATGCCGGGACGGATCGTGCTGATCAAGACACGGGTGGGGGACCATGTCGAACAAGGCCAGGAGCTGCTGGTGATGGAAGCAATGAAGATGGAGCTGACGCTGAAAGCGCCGTGCGCCGGTACGGTCGCTGAAATCCGCGTCGCGGACGGCGATTTCGTGGAGGCCGATGCCGCGCTGGTCTTGCTGACGCCAGTGCCGACGCCATGAGCACGCGCGGCGTGGCGCTACTTCTCGCGCTGCTTGCGCTGCCGGCCTGCGTCACGTTCGAGCGCGCGCCGGTAACGAAACTCTCCTGCGACCCCTCGCTCGCTGGGCTGTGGCGATCAGTCAAGGACGGCTCATCCGACCTCACCATCGTTGTCTCCAACGACTGCATCCTGCGCTGGCCGGAAGACGGCGGGGGCACCTACACGACGACGCTCGAAGGCTTCACGCTGGGCGGGTCCCGTTATCTCGTCTTCACCCCGGCCGTTGCCGACAGGTTGATGTCGGCCGACGGCGACATGCTGCGAAAGGCCCCGAAAGACAGCGTATTCCTCGTGCGCTACCGCGTCGACGGCGACCGCACCCTGGTGTGGCTGGCCGATCCGGACGAGGCCATGCGTCCGGTGGCAAAAGGCCAAGCCGCCGGCGTGCGCCTCGACGACAGCAACGTCCACATCGCGGGCCGTCGCTCCGCCACCGCCAAACTGCTGCGTGCGCGCGGCGAAGCCATTTTCGCCGGCAAGCAGGACGGCACGGGCACGATGCATCTGCAGCGTGTCATGCCGGAGGCCGCACCATGACCGACAGTGTCCGCATCGTCGAAGTCGGCGCCCGCGATGGTCTGCAGAACGAGAAGACCCTGATTGCAGCCGCGGCGAAGATCGAGCTGATCGACCGCCTCTCCGCCACCGGTCTGCGCAGCATCGAGGCCACCAGTTTCGTCAGCCCGAAGTGGGTGCCGCAGCTGGCCGACGCCGCCGAGGTCTACGTCGGTATCGCCAAACATCCCGGCGTGCGCTATCCGGTACTGGTGCCGAACGAACAGGGCTATGAACGCGCCCGCGCCGTCGGCGTGGACGAGATCGCGGTGTTCACCGCCGCCTCGGAAGCCTTCAACCGCAAGAACATCAACGCCGGGATCGAAGAATCGCTGCAGCGTTTCGAACCGGTGATCGCCCGTGCGAAAAGCGACGGCGTCGCGGTGCGCGGCTACGTCTCCACCGTACTCGGCTGCCCCTATCAGGGCGAAGTGCCGGTCGCCGACGTGGTGCGCGTGGCCAAAGCCCTGCACGCGATGGGCTGCTATGAGATCTCTCTGGGCGACACCATCGGCGTCGGCACGCCAACGAAGGCTGCGGCCATGCTGCGCGCAGTGGCGGGTGAAGTGCCGATGGCGGCGCTGGCGGTGCATTTCCACGACACCTACGGCCAGGCGCTGGCGAATATCCTGGCCTGCCTGGACGCCGGTGTGCGTGTTGTCGATGCTGCCGTTTCCGGCACCGGCGGCTGCCCGTACGCGAAAGGCGCCAGCGGCAATGTCGCGACCGAGGACGTGGCGTATATGCTGCAGGGCATGGGCCTCGACACCGGCATTGACCTCGACGCGCTCAGCGCCACCGGGCGCTGGCTGGCGCAGTTGCTTGGGCGGCCGACCGGCAGCAAATTCACCCAGGCACGGATGGACTCCAGCACGGATTGCACACGATGACCGACTCCTGGCCCGATTCCACACTGCCGCCGTCCGCAAACCTGACGCAGACGCTGGCTGCATTGGATCAGGCCCGCCAGAACCCTGCGCTGGATCCCGACACCCGCGCGCTGCTCGATCGCGCCCACGCCGCGCTCGGCACCGCAATCGACGAAACCCGATCCGAACGCCTGCGCTACACCGCGCTGTTCGACGCCATGCCCGATCCGGTCAGCATTCTCGATTGGGACGGTACCGTACTCGACCTCAACAAGGCCGGCATGGCCGCGTACCGCAGGCCGCGTGAGGAGATCGTCGGCCAACCAATCGAAGTACTGAATCCCGATCTGCCAAAAGACCACCTGGTTCCGGTCTGGGAAGCGCTGAGCCGCGGCGACACCTACGCGGTCGAAGTCGCGAACATGCGCGGCGACGGCAGCCGCTTTCCGGTGGAAGTGCATTCGGCGGGCATGGACTACAAAGGCAGGAAACGCATCGTCGCGGTAGCGCGCGACCTCAGCTCGCGTTGGCAGGCGGAAACCCGCTACCGGCTGCTGCTCGAATCGATCGATGTCGGCGTGATCCTGTTCGATCGCGACATGCACGTGATTTCGGCAAACCCCGCCGCGCATCGCGCGATAGGCGCCGAGCCCGGCCAGAGCGTGCACACGCTGCTGCAGCCCGAAAACTGGCAGATCGTCGACGCCCGCGGGCGGCCGCTGACCTTTCCCGAGTGGCCGACCACGCAGGCGCTGGAACGCGCGCAGGTGGTCAGCAATACCATCGTCGGCCTGTACTACGTGCCGAACCGCCGGATGTCGTGGATATCGGTGACGACCGTACCGGTGTTCGAGGCCGACGGCACCACGCCGCAATACGTGTTCGCGATGTTCAGCGACGTCACCACCCTCAAGCGCGACAACGTACTGTTCGACCGCGCACAGGGGCTCGCCCATATCGGCGGCTGGGAGTGGGATCGCGGCCGTCAGCGGCTGTATCTCACCCGCGAAGCCCAGCGAATCCTCGGTCGCGTCCCCGCGCCGGAGACCATGGACGACATGCTCGCCGGCGTCTACGGGCCCGACCAGCACCGCATCCGCGCAGCGGTCGACCGGTTGATCGAAACCGGCGGCAGCTTCGATCTGGAACTGCAGTACCTGCGCAGCGATCGCCACGCCTGCTGGGTGCGCGTGATCGGCGAAGCCGACACCGGCGATCCTGGCACATCGCGCATCGTCGGCACGCTGCAGGACATGACCGAGCGCAAGCACGCCGAAGAAACCCTGCGCGTGCAGGCCCGCACGGACCCGCTCACGGGCTTGCTCAACCGCGACGCGATTCTGGTCGAGTTGGAAATCCGCATGCAGGACCCGGCCCACGCCGCAGTCGCGGTGCTTTACGTCGACCTCGACCGCTTCAAGGTCATCAACGATGTGCTCGGGCATGCGGCCGGCGACGAACTGCTCGCCTCGGCATCGCAGCGCATCGCCACCGCCGTCGGCGCCGAAGGACTGATCGCGCGTTTCGGCGGTGATGAATTCCTGGTGGTCTGCAATCTCGCCGACGACGAACAGCGTCCGGAGCGGATCGCCGGCGCGATCCTGCATTCGCTCACCGACAGCTTCCGCTTCGACAACGAGGAATTCACCATCACCGCGAGCATCGGCATCGCCCGCGCGCCCGCCGACGGCGAACGCCCGCAGTCGCTGATCCAGAACGCCGACGCCGCGATGTACGACAGCAAGCGCCGCTCGCGCAACGCATGGCAGGCGTTCACGCCCGCGCTCGCGCAGACCCAAGCGGACCGGCTGTGGATGGAAACCCACCTGCGACGCGCCGCCGACAACGGCGAGTTCCATCTGGTCTACCAGCCGCAGGTCGACCTGCTCAGCGGCCGCATCGTCGCCGCCGAAGCACTGATCCGCTGGCAGAACCATCTGCTCGGCGAATTGCGTCCGGACCGTTTCATCAGCCATGCCGAAACCACCGGCGACATCGTGCGCATCGGCAGTTGGGTGCTGCGCGAAGCCTGTCGTCAGGTCGCGGCATGGCGCGACGCGGGGCTCGGCATTGTCCGCGTCGCGGTCAACGTGTCGTATCGCCAGTTCGTCGGCGAGGATCTCGCCGAAGCGGTGCACCGCATCCTCGACGAATTCCAACTGCCGGGTGCCGCACTCGAACTCGAGTTCACCGAGCGCGTGCTGATCGAAGACGCGCCAGATACGCTGCGCACCTTCGCCGATCTGCGCGAGTTGGGCGTGGTGCTGACCATCGACGATTTCGGCGAAGGTTATAGCGCGCTGAATTATCTGCGCCGGCTACCGATCCACGGCTTGAAGCTGAGCCAGCTGTTCGTCGAAGGCGTGCCGGGCAACCACTCCGATGTGGCCGTCTGTCAGGCAGTGGCTGGTATCGCGCGCAGCCTCGGGCTGGGCCTCGTGGCCGAGGGCGTAGAGTCGGAAGCGCAGCGCCAGTTCCTGCTTCGGCTCGGCGTGCCGATTGCCCAGGGCTTCCTGTTCGCCCCCGGTCTGAAGCCAGACGAATTCGCGCGCCGCCTCGAACAAGGCGGCCTGCATCCTTCGCCAGCGCACTGATCGCCTTCACCGTATGCCTGAATCGCATCCCGCCTTCCGCATCCGCCCCATCGAAGCCCGCGACGATGCCGCCGTCGCGGCGATCATCCGCACCGTGATGCCGGAATTCGGCGCGAGCGGCTGCGGCTTCGCGATCAGCGATCCGGAAGTCGATTGGATGCACCGTGCGTATGCGGAGCCACGCTCGGCCTACTTCGTGATCGAGCGCGACGACACATCGGGCCACGCTGTCGTCGAAGGCGGCGGCGGCATCGCGCCGCTGAACGGCGGCGATTTCGGCACCTGCGAGCTGCGCAAGATGTATTTCCTGCCGGGTCTGCGCGGCGCGGGCGCGGGCGCGGCGCTGATGGCGCAGTGCCTCGACACCGCGCGCGGTTTCGGCTTCGAGCGCTGCTACCTCGAAACGCTCACCGGCATGGACGCGGCGCTGCGTTTGTACGAACGCAGCGGCTTCCGCCGCATCGACGCGCCGATGGGCGCGACAGGTCACGGCGGCTGCAATACGTTCTGTCTCCTCGATCTGGCGAACGACTGAACTGACAACAGAACACTCACATGGGGAATGCATGGATGCGGACACAGGGCGCTGTCATCAAATGGAATGCGGACCGCGGCTTCGGCTTCATCAAGACCCGCGACAGCAGCACCGAAGTTTTCGTCCACATCACATCGTTTCCCCGCAGCGCACGGCAGCCGCAGATCGGCGACGCGCTCTCTTTCGAGATCGCAACCGCGGCAGACGGCCGCAAGCAGGCCAAAGCTGTCGCCTACGAGATCCCGCTGGGACCCGCAGAGCTATCGCTTGCCCCGATCGAACGACTGGCCACCAACTGCGCAGCGCCTGCAATACCCGACCGTACATCGGCGCCGCGCCCGGATCGCAATCGTGGACGCGAATCGCGCGACACATCTCCCAGTTGGCTGTACACGGCGTTCTTCGGCGTGCTGCTGGTCGGCGGCCTGGTGTTCGGTTACCGCAAATTTCTCGAATACCGCGCCGTCGCTGTCGACACTGTGCACAGCCGCAGTGCGGAAACGACCGCAGCGCCGACGAATCCTGCCGCCGTGGCTGCGTATCGCTGCGACGGACGCACGCACTGCTCGCAGATGCGCTCGTGCGCGGATGCAACCGCGGTCCTGCAGCACTGTTCCGGAACGCAGATGGACGGCGATGGCGACGGCATTCCCTGCGAACAACAATGGTGCTACTGACGCATCGTTTTCGCCGGCCAACAAAAAACCCCGCCGAAGCGGGGTTTTCTGGGTAACGCGATAGACCGGGATCAGAAGCTGTAGCGACCGGAAAGGCCGAACAGATTCACGTCGCTGCTGAACTCGCCGAACAGCGTATGACGGTTCGAATCGTTGATGCCGATCTTCGGCGTATCGGGCTGGATGCGGGTATAGGCCGCATTGATCTCGACGTGTTCGCTCATGTTCCAGGTCAGACCGAACGAGTACCAGCGACGGTCTTCATCGGGCAGACGCGGCGTGCGCGTGACGAACGTGGTCGGGGTTTCGTCGTACGCGTAACCGGCGCGGAGCGTAAACGCTTCGGACAGCTTGTACTCGGCGCCGATCGACCAGAAGCGGGTGTCGCTCCAGCTGAAGTCTTCGACCGAATCCGGATCCGGATTGGCGAAATCGATGCGGATTTCCTCAAGCGAATGCCAATCGGTTTCGGAGTAATCGCCCATCAACGTGAGCTGATCGTTGAGCTGGTAAGCGATGCTGACCGAGGTCACGCTCGGCGTGGTCAGCTTGGCGCTGGCCTTGCCGTCATTGAAAAACGCGGTGCGACCAATGGCATTGAATACAGTACGGGCGCTGCCCGGCACGGTCCAGTCGGCCTTGCCCTGCAGTTCATGGTCGATTTCAGAGCGATGCGAGACGCCGATCGCCAGCTTGTCCGTCGGGCGGAAATTCATGCCGACGATCCAGCCGATATTGGTATCGTCGCCGGTGATGACGGCCTGGCCGTCGGCCGACTGCGGAGCGAAGCCCGGTACCGCACTGAACGCCAGCAGCGAACCGAAATCGACGGCCTTCGAGAGCTCGGCTTCGGCGCGCTCATATACAAGGCCCGCGCCGACCGAGAAGCGGTCCGGCACGATTTCATAAGCGGCGGAGAGCGTCAGGTCGACGGTCTTGAGGTCGGAGGTGAGCGCGTGATATCGGCCAACCCAGCCGGCTTCATATTCGGTCTTCAGGCCGAACGGTGCGCTGACCATGGCGCCAACGGTCAGGCCGTTGCCGAATTTGTGGATGATCGACATGGCCGGAACCGGGGTCGCTCCGCCGGCATTGCCGCCGTCGTTGCCGGTAAGTGGACGTGCAAGCGGGGTGCCGGTGCCGGCAAAGCCACCGCCGTCGAAGTTGGCGTTGAGATCAACGACCGTGACATCGGCCTGGATCGTGGTGCCTTCGAAAGAAGTCATGGTCGCCGGATTGTTCGCGACAACCGACGCGTCGCCGGTGGCGACGCCCGAGCCGGCAAACGCGCGGCCCATGGCCTTCACGCTGTTCTCTTTCAGCTGGAAGCCCGAAGCTTGGGCTTGGCCGCTGATGGCCAGTGCGCCGGCGATGCCGAGCGCAAGCGCGGACATCTGGATGAAACGATTCTGGGTTTGCATTTTACTTGCTTCTCCGTGGACAGGATGATGATTCGCGCCGCGCGACCGGGCATGTTTCCTTGCCCGTGCCGCCCCTGCCGGAAGCCCCCTCCCGACGTAGGACGCCGTGTGTACTATACCTTGCATGTTAACTCAAAGCTAACAACCGCCATTCTGGCGCAAGCCGTGCTTTCATTGGGTATTACCCATGCTTTCAGCGATCGCTTGACGCCATGTTCGTTCAGCTACCCACCCGCCAGAAATCCGGCCTGCGCTGGGCCACTCCGCTGGTTTTCGCCGCACTCTGGCTGGCCTACCTCTGGGCGAGTACACGGCCGGACGCAATCCAGCACATGTTGTTGCAGGATTGGGGCGCGCTGACCGGCGGTTCGGCGGCTGCGGATACCTGGCGGGCGTTGTGGACGGATCAGCGCTGGCTGCGACTGTTCACGGCAATGTTCCTGCACGCGGACTGGGCGCATTTGCTGGGCAATCTCGTGTTTCTATTGATTTTCGGTCTGCCGGCAGAACGTACCATGGGGCCTTGGCGCTTTCTTGTACTGTTCCTGCTTGGCGGGACGTTCGCCAATCTGGCCGCCGTGTTCATGATCGGCACGCCCGAAAGGCTGATCATCGGCGCCAGCGGAGCGGTCTCGGCGGTGATCGGCGCCTATCTGGCGCTGTTCCCGCGCGCCAAGCTCGGCGTGGTGGTCCCGCTCGGGCTGTTCCTGGAATTCATCCGTGCCCCAGCCTCGCTGTTGATCGGCGTCTGGGCGGTGCTGCAGGTGGTGTTCGCCTATATCGGCCCGGCCTTCGGTGCTGTCGCCTGGAGCGCGCACATCGCCGGCTTCCTTTTCGGCGTGCTATTCGCGCTGGTCGCACGCGCGGCGATCGCGCGCCGGCTACGCCACAGTCGCGGCTACT
>JANLSB010000268.1:0-2796 GCA_031362125.1 Lysobacterales bacterium
GAGGCCCGCATCGCACCGGCGGGCGGTGTCTACGCCGGCGCCAGCGGTGAAGCCGCAAAAGCCGCTGCGGACCAGGCCGCAAAGCAGGCCGCGATGTCCCAGGTGGCCTACGGTGGCACCCTGGACGGCGCGGTGATCTACGACAACCTTTGCGCGGGTTGCCACAAGTCCGGCGCTGGCGGCGCACCGTTGCTCGTCGCAACCGGCATGGGCGCGCGCGCCAGCAAGGGCAAGGACATGCTGCACAAGCACGCTATCGAAGGCTATCAGGGCACCGCAGGCATGATGCCGGCCAAGGGCGGCAACCCGGCGCTGACCGACGACCAGGTGAAGGTGGCGGTCGACTGGATGCTCGAACAGATCTGACCCGGGCCATCCACTCTGACTCACCGCTTCCGCAACGCCGCCTCCGGGCGGCGTTGTCCGTTCCAGCTCCGGAGAATCGCCGCATGCGTCGTCCGCTACTGTCTTCGCTCTCGCTGTTCGGCTTCGGCTGCATGCTGGTGGCCGCTTCCGCATCGGCACAGGATTCGCCGATCCCGGTCGGTCGGGTTCAGGGCACCGGCGAGCGCAGCCCGTTGGCGGGGCAGGACGTCATGGTCGAGGGCGTGGTGACTGCCGTGCCCGATGACAGCCTCGGCGGCTGGTTCCTGCAGGACGCCGGCGATCGCGACCCGGCCACGTCCGATGCGCTGTTCGTGATCGACGGCAGCCGCCCGCGCGTCGGCGCGCGCGTCCGCGTGCGAGGCACCGTGGTCGAAGTCGATGCAGGGCGCAGCACCCGCACGGGCCTCCGGCCGACGCGCGTGGCACCACTGGGTCGGGCAACGCTACCTCGACCCCAGGCGATTTCCGCGCCACCCGCCGACTGGGAGCGCTACGAGAACATGCGTGTCCGGATCGCCGCGCCGCTGACCGTCGCGGGCACCGATCGCGGAGAAAAACACGGCGAGCTGATGGTCAACTTCGGCGACAGGCTGCGCACACCCGCCGACGCTGCAAAACCCGGCGACGACGCCCGCGCGCTGGCGGCCGACAACGCGCGGCGCATGCTGCGACTTGATGATGGCAGCGATGCCGAACAGCCGGCCACGATCTGGTACCTGCCGAAGACCGGCCTGCCACGCACCGGCGGGCGGGTATCGAAGGTGGAAGGCGTGCTCGATCACCGCGGCAGCGATTACCGGCTGCAGCTCACGGCGAAGCCCGGCTTCCAGCGCGTGTCGTCGCCGCGCGCGCCGAAGGTCGGCGGCGACGTGCGCATCGCCAGCTTCAATCTCGAAAACTTCTTCAACGGCGACGGCCAGGGCAGTGGCTTTCCCACGCCGCGCGGCGCGCGCAGTCAGGCGGAATTCGATACCCAGCTTGCCAGGCTGGTCGCCACGATCCATGGCCTGAACCCCGATATCGCCGCGTTGATGGAACTGGAGAACGACGGCTTCGGGCCGGATTCTTCGATCGCGACGCTGGTCACGGCACTGAACCGCGACAGCGACGACTGGCGCTTCGTCGCCACCGATGCCGGCCTGGGCGGCGACCGGATCCGGGTCGGCCTGATCTACCGCGCATCGCGGATCTCGCCGGTCGGTGAAGCGGCGACGCTGGTGGACGACCTGTTCGGCAAGCGCAGCCGGCCACCGCTGGCGCAGACCTTTCGTGCCGGTACGGGTACGAAACAGAGCCCTGCGTTCACGGTCATCGCCAACCACTTCAAGTCCAAAGGCTGCGGCGATGCGACCGGCGCCGATGCCGATCTCAAGGACGGCCAGAGCTGCTGGAATGCCACCCGCACCGAATCCGCGCGCCGGCTGGATGCCTGGCTGCGCACCGATCCAACCGGTTCCGGCAGCGATCTTGTAATGATCGTCGGCGATCTGAACGCCTACAGCATGGAAGATCCGATACAGACGCTGATCTCGACCGGCTGGCGCGACGCCTTCACCGGGCAGCGCGGGCCCGCGCCCTACAGCTATGTCTACGACAGTCTGGTCGGCCGTCTCGACCACGCCCTGCTCAGCCCATCGCTGGCCGCACGCCTTGTGGGCGCGGCAGAATGGCACAGCAACGCCGACGAGCCCGGGAGCCAGGGCTATCGGGAACGTCCGGATGACCGTTCGGCCCGGCGCAGCTCGGATCACGACCCGCTGGTGGTCGGTTTCCGACTGCGCAAGCCCTGATCCGCCCGCCGGCTATCATCCGCGCATGTCCTCTCCCGTCTTTCCATCGACCTCCACCACGCTGACCGTGCCCGGCCCTTCGGGCGCGCTCGAGGTCACGGTCGATCTGCCCGAGGCCGATGTCGCCGCTCAGCCGGTCGTCGCGGTGATCTGCCATCCACTGCCGACCGAGGGCGGCACCATGCACAACAAAGTGGTGACGATGGCCGCGCGCAGTCTGCGCGAGCTGGGCGTGACCACGGTGCGCTTCAATTTCCGCGGCGCGGGCGCGTCCGAAGGCGCGTTCGATCACGGCGAAGGCGAGCTCGACGATCTACGCGCGATCGTCGGCTGGGTGCGCGACACCCGGCCCGACGTGGCGCTGTGGTTGGGCGGTTTCAGCTTCGGCGCCTATGTCAGCCTGCGCGGTGCAATGGAATTGCAGCCGTCGGTACTGATCTCGATCGCGCCGCCGGCCGGGCGCTGGGATTTCGATCGCATCGTGCTGCCAACGATGCCGTGGCTGGTGATCCAGGGCGAGGAAGACGAAGTGGTCGACCCGCAGGCGGTGTACGACTGGCTTACGAGCAGCGGCGCCAGCCCGGCGTTGGTGCGCATCCCCGGGACCAGCCACTTTTTC
>JANLSB010000547.1:0-11097 GCA_031362125.1 Lysobacterales bacterium
GCTTTTCACCGAAGCGGTGCTAGACGCGATCTGGGACGCACTCCCCGGCCGTACCCTCTCCCCAACCCCTCTCCCGCTGGGAGACGGGCTTTGAAGCGAAGCGGTGCTTGATGCGATCTGGAACGCCATCAACGACCGTACCCTCTCCCCAACCCCTCTCCCGATGGGAGAGGGGCTCTTGAGCGAATAAACATGCATAGCAACGGCTACCAATCCGGCTTCGGCAACGAATTCGCCAGCGAAGCGATCCCCGGCACGTTGCCTGTGGGCCGCAATTCGCCGCAGCGCGTCGCGCATGGCCTGTACGCCGAACAGATCAGCGGCACCGCGTTCACCGCGCCGCGCCATCAGAACCATCGCAGCTGGTTGTATCGGATACGCCCGGCGGCGATGCATGACGGTTTCGTCGCGCATCATCACCCGGACTTCCACAACGATTTCAGCGCCGGGCCGGTGCCGCCGGATCAGTTGCGCTGGAATCCGCTGCCGTTGCCGGGCACCGATGCTGCAGCGGCGCCGATCGATTTCGTCGACGGTCTGTTCACAATGGGCGGCAACGGCTCGTCGGCGGGGATGTCCGGTGTCGGCATCCATCTGTACGCGGCGAATCGCGACATGCGCGGTCGCTTTTTCTACAACGCCGATGCCGAGATGCTGATCGTGCCGGAGCACGGCCGGCTCAAGCTGGATACCGAGTTGGGCGTGATCGAGATCGAGCCGCAGCAGATCGCAGTGATTCCGCGCGGCATCCGCTTCCGGGTGTCGCTGCCCGACGGCGTGGCGCGTGGTTACGTATGCGAGAACTTCGGCGCGTTCCTGCGCCTCCCGGATCTCGGTCCGATCGGCAGTAATGGCCTCGCCAATCCGCGCGATTTCATGACGCCGAATGCCGCGTTCGAGGATGTGGAAGGAGATTTCGAGTTGATCGCGAAATTCCAGGGCCATCTGTGGCGCGCCGCGATCGGGCATTCGCCGCTGGATGTGGTCGGCTGGCACGGCAACCACGTGCCGTACAAATATGATCTGCGTCGCTTCAACACCATCGGCTCGATCAGCTACGACCATCCGGACCCCAGCATCTTTCTCGTGCTGATGTCGCCGACCGATTCGCCCGGTGTGGGCAATCTGGATTTCGTGATTTTTCCACCGCGGATCCTGGCGGCGCAGGACACGTTCCGGCCGCCGTGGTTCCATCGCAACATCGCCAGCGAATTCATGGGGCTCGTGCACGGCGCCTACGATGCGAAGGCCGACGGTTTCGCGCCCGGCGGCTGTTCGATCCACAACTGCATGACCGGCCACGGTCCGGATGCGGCGACGTTCGAGAAAGCCTCGAGTGCCGACACCACCAGGCCCGACTACGTCCGCGACACGATGGCTTTCATGTTCGAGACCCGCGCAGTGATCCGGCCGACGCAGCAGGCATTGGACGCCGCGCATCGCCAGCGCGAATACCAGCAGGGCTGGGCGGGATTGAAGACGCACTTCCGCGCCGATTGATCGGCGCGGAAGTGCGCCCGTGCTGCGATCTGGCATAGAATCGGGCGCACACTTCGAGGGAGACGGCGCGATGATGATGGCATTCGGCTGGTGCGTGTTGGCCCTGGTCCTGCTGGCGCTGGGCGGCGATTCGGTGCTGAAGGGCGCGTCCGGGCTGTCGCGCCGCTTCGGATGGTCGCCGTTCGTGACCGGTCTGCTGCTGGTTGCGTTCGGCACTTCGATTCCGGAACTCGCGGTCAATGCGCGCGCGTTTTTCACCGGCAGCCAGAGCCTTGCATTAGGCAACGCCATCGGCAGCAACATCGTGAATTTCGGGCTCACTCTCGGGCTCGCGGCGATCGTCGCGCCACTGCTGGTGCGCTGGCGTGCGCTGGCGCCGCTGCTGATCTGTCTGATCGTCGCGACGATCGCGTTGATCGTGCTTGGCTACGACGGCGTGCTGACGCGCATCGAGGGTTCGATCTTCGTTGTTGCGTTTCTCGTGGTGGTGACGATCGCGGTGATTCGCAGCCGTCGCGAAACGCCCGAACTGCAGGAAGAGATCGCCGGCTATCTCAAGACCGGCGATGGTCTCGGCCTGAACCTGCTCCGCTTCATCATCGGCGCGGTGCTGCTGTATTTCGGTGCGATGTGGCTGGTCCAGCATGCGCCCGTCGTCGGTATCGCGTGGGGGATGACGCCGCTGCTCACGGGTCTGATCGTGGTGGCGATCGCCACCGCACTGCCTGAAGCCGTCGCTGCGATGTCCGCAGCGCGGCGCGGGCAGGGCGACATGGTCGTCGGCCATGTCATCGGCTCAAGTCTGTTCAATCTGCTGATTGTGGTCGGTGGTATGGCTGCATTGCGTGACCTGCCGATTCCAGCGTCGTTCGTCGGCTTCGAATTGCCGGCGGCGCTGGCGGTGTCGCTGTTGCTGTATCCGATGCTGCGTCGCGATCTGCAGATCAGCCGCCCGGAAGGCTGGGTGCTGTTCTTAAGCTTCATCGCCTGGGTGGTGTTCGAATTGATGCTGTCGCGTTGAAGTGCCGATGACGAACGCGCAGCACGGCGTCGCCCGCACATTGCCTAACCGCGCGGTGCGCGGTCTTCAGGAGTTCTTCCGGCTGGAAGCTGCGGGCGGCATCCTGCTGATCGCTGCCGCTGTGCTGGCGATGGTTTGCGCCAACTCGCGGCTGTCGTCGCTGTACGACGCTTTCCGCGAATTGCCGGTGCAGGTGCGCATCGGCCAGCTGGATCTCGCCAAGCCGCTGCTGCTGTGGATCAACGATGGCCTGATGGCGATCTTCTTCCTGCTGGTCGCGCTGGAGATCAAGCGCGAAGTGCTCAGCGGCCAGCTGTCGAGCCGGGCGCAGCTTGTCCAGCCGCTGTTGTGCGCGGTTGCGGGCGTGGCGTGTCCGGCGCTGATCTACGCAGCGATCAATCGTGGCGATCCGGTGGCGATGCAGGGCTGGGCGATTCCAGCGGCGACTGATATCGCGTTCGCTTTGGGCATTCTGTCGCTGCTGGGTTCGCGCGCACCGGTGGCGATGAAGCTGTTGCTGTCCACCATCGCAGTTCTCGATGATCTGGTGGCGATCATCATCATCGCGCTGTTCTATACCAGCGAACTGTCGACGGCTGCGCTGATCGGGGCCGGCATCGCGATCGCGATCATGGCTGTGCTGAATCGACGCGGCGTGCGCAGCCTGACCCCGTATTTGCTGCTCGGCACGGTGGTCTGGGTCTGTGTGCTGAAATCCGGCGTGCATGCGACTCTGGCGGGCGTCGTTACCGGCCTGTTGATTCCACATGTGGACAAGCATGATGCGATCGACGACGAAGTCGAGCATTCGCCGCTGGAGTCGCTGGAGCATGCACTGCATCCGTGGGTCGCCTACGGCATCCTGCCGGTATTCGCGTTCGCCAATGCCGGCCTTGCGCTGGGCGGCGTCGCGCTGAGCGACGTGCTGGCACCGGTACCGCTGGGCATCGCGCTGGGGCTGGTGCTGGGCAAGCCGATCGGTATCGTCGCTGCTGCGGTCTTCGGTCATGTCACCGGCCTGGCGCGCTTCGGCGATGGGCTCGGTTTCAAGGCCATCGTCGGTCTGGGTTTGCTGTGCGGCATCGGTTTCACGATGAGCCTGTTCATCGCCTCGCTCGCCTTCGCCCAACAGCCGGCACTGGCCGAAAGCAGCGTGCTCGGCGTGCTCTGTGCATCGGTGATCGCAGCGGTGTGCGGATACCTGTGGCTGTATCTGGCATTGCCGAAACCACGCGCCCAGGCATAGGCTGCCACCGCTGTCGACGCTACACTGCACTGGTTTGTAGCTGTCGCGAGTCCCATCCATGCTCCGCAAGCCGCGCAATCCGTTTCTTCGTCTGCTGCTATGTCTTTCGCCCGCGCTGTTGGCGATGCCTGCGCTCGCGCTCGCATCCGACGCCCGCATCGATCTGACCGCGCACTGGGCCGGTTACGCCGCCATCGCGATCTTCGCCGGCGCCTATCTGCTGGTGGTGGCCGAAGAGTTCACCCATCTGCGAAAATCGCAGCCGGTGATGATGGCGGCCGGTCTGATGTGGGCACTGCTGGCGGTAGTGTCGGCGCAGCAGGGGCAGGCCGATCTGGCCCATCACGCGGTGCGCGAGTATCTGGTCGAATTCGCCGAGCTGCTGCTGTTCCTGCTTGCGGCGATGACCTACGTCAATGCGATGAGCGAACGCAGTCTGTTCGAGGCGCTGCGCGTCTGGCTGTTGCGGCGGGGGCTGGGCTATCGTGCGCTGTTCTGGGTCACCGGCGGTCTGGCGTTCGTGATTTCGCCGCTGATCGACAATCTCACCACCGCGCTGGTGATGTGCGCGGTGGTGCTCGCCGTCGGCCGCGACAGCCCAAAATTCGTGGCGATGTCGTGCATCAACATCGTGGTCGCGGCGAATGCCGGCGGCGCGTTCAGCCCGTTCGGCGATATCACCACGCTGATGGTCTGGCAGCGTGGTCTGGTCGAGTTCTGGACATTCTTCGCGCTGTTCCTGCCTTCGCTGGTCAACTGGCTGGTGCCCGCGATCTGCATGCACTTCGCTGTGCCCGACGGTGCACCGGAAGCGGCGACCGACGATGTGCGGCCGAAGCGCGGTGCTGGCGCGATCGTGGCGCTGTTCGCGGTCACCATCGTGCTGGCGGTGTGCTTCCATCAGTTCCTGCATCTGCCGCCGTTCATGGGCATGATGGTCGGCCTCGCATTGCTGAAGCTGTTCGGCTGGTGGCTGTCGCGCACCGCGCGCAAACAGGAGGCCGCCGATTTCGATCGCCAGGGCGCGCCCGGCGATGTCGATGCCTTCGACACCTACGAACAGGTCGCGCGCGCCGAATGGGATACGCTGCTGTTCTTTTTCGGCGTGATCATGTGCGTGGGCGCGCTGGGTTTCTGCGGCTATCTCGCGCTCGGCTCGCAGGTGTTCTACGGCGAACTCGGGGCGACCAAAGCCAACATCATCGTTGGCCTGATTTCTTCGGTGCTGGACAATATTCCGATGATGGTGGCGGTGCTGCAGATGAATCCCGACATGAGCACAGGCCAGTGGTTGCTGGTCACGCTGACCGCCGGCGTCGGCGGCAGCTTGCTGTCGATCGGTTCGGCCGCAGGTGTCGCACTGATGGGCCAGGCGCGCGGCCAGTACACGTTTTTCAGTCATCTCAAGTGGACGTGGGCGGTGGCGCTGGGTTACGCCGCGAGTATCTGGGTGCACTTTCTCGTCAACGCCCGGTACTTCTGAACGATGAAAACCGCACTCGTGTTCGGTGCCAGCGGTCAGGTCGGTATGCCGTTGCTGGATCGTCTGCGCGACGACGGCTGGCGTGTGTATGCGGTGTCGCGCACGGCGCATGCGGAGCAACCCGGTCTGGTCTGGCTGCAGGGCGATCTTGCGCACGTGGAAGGGCTGCCGCGGCAGGCGCATGCGATCTTCAGCTGCGGCCCGCTCGATCTGTTCGCGCAGTGGTATGCGCGAACAGACGTGCAATCTCCGCGTGTGATCGCGCTCGGTTCCACCAGTATCGACGTGAAGCGCGGCTCCGCCGATGCCGAAGAACGCGACCTCGCTTCGCGCTTGCGCCAAGGCGAACAACTGTTTTTCGAGACCGCAGCTGCGCGTGGCGCGTCTGCGACCATCCTCCGGCCGACCTTGATCTATGGTGTGGGCCGCGATCGCAATCTCAACCGGATCGCGCAGGTCGCGCGCCGCTTCGGTCGGATCGTGCTGCCGCGCGATGCGCATGGCCTGCGCCAACCTGTGCATGTGCACGATCTGGCCGATGCCGCGTTCCGCTGCATCGAAGCCGACGTGTCGTTTGGACGCGCATACGCGCTGCCCGGCGGCGAAACGCTCGCCTATCGCGAGATGGTGGCGCGGGTGCTTGCGACGCTTGATCCGTCGCCAAGGTTGCACGAAGTACCGTCGCCGGTCTTCAACATCGTGCTCGCCGTTGCGCATGCCGCCGGCTTCGCGCTGGATTTCAACGAAGCGGCGGTGGCGCGGATGCGCAGCGACCTGGTGTTCGATGCGACCGATGCGCAGCGCGACTTCGGTTATTCGCCGCGCGGCTTCCATCCGACGGCGGCGATGTTTCCGCAGTCGGACTGAGGTGTTTGCCGATCAGAGCTGGAAGTCGCCCGGTTTCGTCGGCACATTCTGTTTGAAGCGCAGTACCGAGATCAGCACCTTGGTGCGATCCCCCAGCAGGAACTCGAAGCCCAAGGGCTTGCCATCCAACGACAGCCAAGCCGTACCGCTTGCCACGCCGGTACCCCAGGTGTTCGGTGCGAGGCGTGCGCCGCCGATTTTGCTGTTTTTGCCCAGGACAAGGTCTTTGCTCGCAGTGAAGCGCAGCAATTCGCCCGCGGATCCGAGCAGCGCGAGCGCGAGCGGATCGGTGACCTTCGAAGCCAGCTCCTTGCCCGAGAAGCCGGTGGCAAGGTCGCGCCACTGTACGATGCCGCCCATGGCGACCGCGCGGTATTCGTCCTTGGCGCCGGGACGCAGTACCAGACGGAAACGATCCGGACGCTCGAACAGCAGTTGCGCCGGATAACGTTTGGGCGCCGCGTATTTGCCGTCCTTGCCCGGCGGGTCGTAGAGATCCACCGACACATCGAGATGACCGCTGTACGTGGTTTTGTCCAGGGATTGCAACTGGGCGGTGGCGGAGGCCGCATGCGCGGACAATACGGAGCCCAGCGAAATCTTCAGTGCGATGGCGATGCAGAACAGGGAGCGTGGGAGAGTCATGATGTGTACTCTTGGTGATCGACTGGAGCCGGTCTGTGTGCGCTGTATCGAGCTTTCGATGATGAAGTGCGTTCGATCGTGACGAAGTCGAGCGACGAAGCGCCGTGCGGGCTGTGGATGCGACGTTCTCTCAGCGACAGGCCTGCGAGATCACGGTCGAAATCGGGGGCGCGGGCGGTTGCGGCAAACTGGTGCCGTCGCCGCCGGGTCCGCACATCAAACCGACCGGTGCGATATCGATGATGCGCGCGGCAGCGGCAAACGCGGGGACACCCGGCGCACTGGTGTCCAGACATTCACCGGGTGCGAGTGCCGCCGGGAAGGTCTCGCCGGTGGCGCCGCCGCCCAGCGTGACGCGAACCGAAACGGTGTTGCTTCCAGGGTTGCAGACGCGCGTCAAGCCCAGATTCGGCGAAGTTCCCGGCGGCACCAGCACGGGCGCGTAGGTCGGTACGGCGCCGCCGGTGGCGCAGTTGCCCAGATGCGGAAGCGTCGAGTCGATGCTGCCGACGATGCGTCTGGCGGTTTCGGTGTGATCGCGCACGTTGAGCAACAGTGTCGACGGTGCAATGAATACGGAGCCGGTACCGTAGACGAAACCGACATCGATACGGTCGCCGCTGGCGGTGAAGCTGACGCTGTTCTGGTAGCTTTGCCGCGTGGTTGGCGGAAACAGCGCTGGCGTACTGGTCATCGTCACCGTGGGTGCATTCGTGGTGCACTCGTCCGGCGCGCCGGTGCGCGGTGTGCAGGTACCGCCCGCGAAGCGCAGGAAATCGTAGGATGCGGTGAGCGTATCGCCCGGACAGTACTCCCCGGGAACGAGGGTACCGGGCGATATGATCACTCTGCGATCGAGCATGCAGCCGTTGGCCACCACTGCCGCGCAGATGGCGATGGTGCAGTAGCGGACGAGTTTGCTTTGGAACGTGCGCATGTCGAGCTCCGGGGATAGGGCGCCGATCCATTGGCGAATGAGAAAACCTCACACTAAGTCACGCAAGTCGTCACCAGGACCGGACAGCGCAGGCGATCTTCTCTTGCCCGCATCGTCGTATTCCGGTCAGCGACAGGCGATGTGCGCGGCGGTGAGCAGCGTTGGCTTGATCGGGTCTGGGCCTGCCGGACGCGCTGGTGGTGCAACCATCAGAGTTGGAAGTCGCCCGGGCTGGTCTTCACATTCTGTTTGAAGCTCAGTACAGAAACGAAGACCCGGGTCTGATCGGCGAGCACAAATTCGAAGCCGATCGGCTGTCCGTCGGACGAGAACCATGCCAGTCCTTTCTCCACGCCGCTGCCCCAGGTATTCGGCGTGATGCGCGCGCCGCTGATCTTGCTGCCCTTTGACAACACCAGATCTTTCGATGAGGAGAAACGCAACAGCTCGCCGGCGGAGCCTAGCAACGCAAGCGCGAGCGGGTCGGTGACTTTGTCCGCAGCGTCCTTGCCGGAGAAACCGGTGGCCAGATCGAGCCAACGCACGACGCCGGCTTCGGCAACGGCGCGGAATTCGTCCTTGGCGCCAGGACGCAGCACGAGACGGAAGCGGTCGGGGCGCGCGAACAGCAGTTGCGCCGGGTAGCGCTGCGGCGCACCGATCTTGCCGTTCTTGTCCGGTGGCGCGTACAGATCGACCTGGACATCGAGGGAGCCGCTATAGGTGGTTTTATCGAAGTATTGCAGTTGGCTGGTGGCGGAAGCGGCGTGTGCGGAAAGTGCGGAGCCCAAAGACAGCGACAGGCTCAAGACGATCGAACAAAAGGAGCGGGTCATGTGCATGGATATGTTTCCTTGTGAGGAGGCGTGTGATGCGGCGGATGTCACGTGCCGCAGGCCAGCGTGACGCGTGTACGCAACGAAGCAGGCGGTGTACTGCCTTGCAGCGGATTGCAGATGGCATTGGGATCGATAGTGCGCGTGGAGACTTCGACAATGCGCGCGTCGCTGCCGGTGCCCGGCACGCCCGGTGGGCTGGGATCGGCGCAGGCGCCGGGTGCCAGCGTGGTGGAGAACGATGAGCCAGTGGCACTGGTCAGGCTGATCGTGATCGGTACGCTGTTGGGATTGCAGATTCCCTGGACGTGCAGACGGTTCGATACTTCAGGCGTGCCCGGCAACGATGCGGGGGCGTATGCGGGCGTGCTGCCTGCGCACATGCCGCCGTGCGACAGTTCGCGGACGATCGGGCCGTTGATCCGGGTGACGGTTCTTGTTTCGGGTGGCGTCATGCGCGTGGCGAAGACTCCGCGACCCATGTCGTCGACAGTCGGAAACATGGTGGGGTTGCGGTCCGGCGTGAACGATACATTGAAGGTGTCTTCTGTCGGCATGAACTCGAGGCTTCCGACAAATGCATTGAAGCGTCTGGGCGGAAAAACCTCAGGGGTGCTGCTCAGGTCGACGTTGGGCGTGAAGTCGGCGCAATTGAAGCCAGGTCTCGAAACGCAGGTGTCGCCTAGCGACACGTTGTAGTTCGCGGTTACGGTGTCGCCGGGGCAATACTGTGCGGGACTGACGGATCGCGCATAAGGAAGTTGCGCATGCGGCAATACGCAACCGTTGGTCATCAGCACGCCTGCAGCCAGTGCGGTGAGGGTAAAGCGGTTGAGCTTCTTGATAATGTCCATATCGGGGTCTTCAATGAGCAAGTGGTACGATGCGGTTCGATGTGTTCGCACGCATGCGGGGCTGTCAAAGTGAACGCATGCGCTGCGTGAGACAGGACAGCGGCCGCGAGATGGAATTCAGCGGCAGGATAGTCGCACCAGCGTGCGCAGCGGCGGTGGCGGGACGTTGTTGTCCATCGGGCCGGTGGTGTCGCAGCGCGTGCCGGGTGCCGGCGTGACGGGCCGCACTTCGACCACACGCGCGCTTCCGGTGCTGGTGGGCACGCCGGGCATCGATGCGAGGCACTGGCCCGGCGACAGCGTCTGCGGGAACGAGGTGCCATCCGCACCGCCGGACAGGGTCACGACCACGGCGACCGAATTGACGTTGCACAGGTCGGTCAGGCGCAGACTCGCCGAGACTTCCGGCAAGCCAGGCACTGGCTGCGAGCTGTTGACCGGGGTGCTGCCTGCGCACATGCCGCCATGGATCAATTCCCGGTTGAGCATGGACATTCGCCTTGCGATCTGCGTCTGGTTCGGGCTCTCGCGCTGGATGAATACGCGGCCATCCGGTGTGGTCTCGGCGGTGGGAATCAGCACGTTGTCGCGGTCGGGATCGAACAGCACGCTGACTTGCTCCGCATCAGGTGAGGTGAAGTTCACGCTGCCGACGTAGTTCGTGATCGATTGCGGCGGGAATGCGGCCGGTGTGCCGGTGATGGTCACGATCGGGAAGAAGCTCTCTCAGCTGGAGTCGGAAGGGCAGCGATCGGATGCGAGCAGGTCGTAGGACGCGGTCATCGCATCGCCCGGACAATACTGCCGGGGCGACACGCTGGTATGGCCAGCGGTAAGATTTCCGCGATGGATGATGCAGCCGCTGGCGACCACGACCGAGCACACAGCGATGACACAATAGCGGAACCAGCGATTTAGAAGCATGCGCATGACGATGTCCTGAAATAAGAAAGAGAAGCGCCTCTTGCAAAACGTGAGTTCCGGAAACGCTCAAGCAACTGATACGCAGAAATAGAGAAACGCAGGACAGTGTTGTTGAACGGATGAAACAACCTACAGCAGAGAATCTTCTATTTTTGTGCGCGCGCCGTCATGAAGTACGACGACGCGTATTTGCGAGCAGACGAGTGATCACTGCGGACTTCCCACCCACGGTGCGGAGACTGCGTTCGGCTCAGGGGCAGCCGGTGATGACCTGGGTATTGAGCGGCGGTGCGCGCGGCGGGGTGTCGACGGTGCCGCTGCCCGGTGTGCAGACCAGCCCTATCGGAGTGGCTTCGATGAGCATCGCGCCGCGGATGCCGGCGGGCACGCCGGGCATGCTGGTCTCGATCATTTCGCCCGGTCCGAGTTCGGCCGTATAAGGCGACTCGCCAACGACCGTGCTCGGAATGACATACCTCACCCGGACGCCGTTGGCATTGATCACTCGCAGCAGGACGACATTCGGCGAAAAACGCGGCAAACGCGGCACTTCGACCGGGAAATAGCGGGGGACGCCGCCAGTGCAGTCGCTACCATGCGCCAGTGATGTTGGAACCGGACTGGTGATGCGTGTGGCGCGCTGCGTTTCATCGAGGACCACGCCACGGGTGATGCTGGTCGGGATGCGGACTTCGGCAGCGGGAAAATCGAAGCGTACGTCGACGCCGTCGCCCGACGCGACGAACGGGATGCTGTGCTGGTAGGCGGTGACGGTTTCGGTGGG